>JAMPXZ010000129.1 GCA_023700925.1 Oligoflexia bacterium
CGGCTTTCCTTGATGCCATGGCAGCCGGGCTCCCATTAAATTGGACCTGAGACTTCCTTCGGTCGCTAAATAGGGCGATACCTCGCGAAACCCTTCGGCTTTAAGGAAAGCAGAACCAACAGCGAAACCACAAAACCAACATTAGCCGAAGGGGGTCTTTCAAGGTGCAAAAACTTGACAGCATCGAGAGCCATTGCCCGCTTACCGACAAAACCGCATCACCAGCCGACTCCAGAGCCCGAGCGGGAGTAGCGCGGTCTGTTTGAAGCCGAAGTCGAGCTCCGCAAGCTCAGCCTGAAGATCGAGAACCTCGGGCAACTTCCATCTCCGGGCCCAGCGCTGAAGTCTTTCGGCAACATAAGGATTAAGCTTTACGCCGCGAGCCCCTGAAACGACGAGCGCAAGCTGCCTCGTGTTCCAGCTCAGAAGCCCCAGAAGCGGCAGCGACTCATCCGGCTGATCGGCGAACCCTTCGGCGATTCGAAGCGCAGCCTTGAGATCGCGCGCGAAGAAAGCCTCGAGGAACAGCTCCGTGCCCCCCGCCTCACCAACCGCGGCGCCTCCCAGCAGCACATCGCTCGCGCTCGTGCCGGGAGTCGACTGGGCGAGCGAATACTTTTCCAGCTCCTGGTCGACAATGTCGAGACTCCAGGGATCGAGCGCCACGAGCCGCGCGACGAGCGGTCCCGTCTCCTCGATCGGTACGACGAGCCCGCGCCGCTTGAGGAGGTACTGGATCCACGCCTCGCGCTCGCCCTCGGGAATGTCCTCGCACGAAACGACGGCGGCTCTTTCGACCAAAGTTTTGGAGAATTTTTTTCGCCCGTCGAGATCCTTGGACAGAAAAACGCAGACGCTCGCCAAGGTATCGCGCGTACCACGCGGAAGTAGGAGCTCAGCCAGCGCGTCGAGCTCCTTGAGCGCGTGCGCATCGCGGATCACGATGAAACGAAGGCCTCCTCCGAGCGAAGGGCTCTGCGCCGCTTCGAGAACCGCGTCAGCGGTGGTTTCGGTCCCGTCGAGAGTCTCTTCAGCGAGCCCAAGGAGTCCGCCCGCGCCGACGGCCTCGCCGAGCGCGGCGCGCCGGATACGCTTGAGCAACTCACGGGATTTCATCCGCTCCTGGCCGTAGATCCAGTACACGGGCCAGAGCTGCCCTTGATCGAGCTCCCTTTGCACTGTTTTGGCTTCGAGCTTCGGCATCGTCGATTCTCTTCCCGGGCGCTAGAAGCGCGCCAGCATGTTTTCCCGCACGTCCGCCATCATCTGGGTCGCCAGGTCCCCGAGCGCGCGATCGAATTCGCTCTCGTTGATCAGGGCCGAGGTCGTCCCCGGCGTCGAAAGCTGGTTGGCGCCCGCGAAAGGCTTGCTCTGTGAGAACGATGCGCCCCAGAGCTTAGCCGGCTTGCCGGAAGGCGGATGGCGATGATTGAGCATGAAGGAGCACTCCAGAATCGCCAGATAACTCGTGGCCACCCGGATATTGCCCAACACAGTCTCGAAGCGCCGGCCCGCGTCCTTGGGAGGAAGATCCTTGGCGGCGGCTGTCGAGCGCACGTCGTAGCGAGCGACATTCACCGTTCCGCCGAGGATCGCGTCGGCCTCTTCGGGACGCGAAACGAGCCGCACCGACTCGCTACCGGAAAGAGCCCGTAGCAGCGAGTTATAGACCAGATTCTGCACGCCGGACTTGTAGCTGTTATTCACCAGCGGGGTGACGTAAAGGCGTCGGACCCCCTCTTTTTCGAGGTTCGTGTCGCGAGAGGCCTGGAGCGTATAACCGCAACCGGAGACCACGATGAGGACCAGGCACAGCAAAAGACGGTTCATTTGGAAAATTTCTACTAGACCCCGGGCCATTCGTCCACGTTCCTGAGCTTAGGCGCAGCGCATTAACCTCTTCCGGAACCCTTCTCTTGTGCTAAGGTACCTCGGCGGGGCCGGTCGCCCGCTCACTATGG
Organism: Oligoflexia bacterium; assembly: GCA_023700925.1. Classification (GTDB taxonomy): domain Bacteria; phylum Bdellovibrionota; class UBA1018; order UBA1018; family UBA1018; genus JAMPXJ01. The sequence goes on from JAMPXZ010000129.1 coordinate 1,962, forward strand.
GATTCAACGGGCTGAACGACATCATCAAACAGGTGCGCGAGAGGTTTCCGGTGCTTTCGCGGCGGATCTCCGAAGCGGAGGCGCTCAGCCGCTGGGAGGTCGCCGTGGGCCCGCTCATCGCCAAGCATTCGCGCGCGATCCGGGTGCAGGACGGCGTGCTTTGGGTCGAGGTTGACCATCCCATCTGGAAGTCCGAGCTTCACCACCGCAAGCGTCAGATTCTCACCATCCTCAACGGAGCGATCGGAAAAAACCTGCCCGCGCCGAAGGAGATCCTTTCGGACATTCTGTTCCTGGACCCGCGCCGCTAGTACCGCGGCAACTAGCTCTTCAGAAGCATCCACACCGCTCCGGCCATCAGAGCCGACACCACGGCAACAAGGACCCACGGAAAATTCTGGAAATAGGAGCTCGACTCCACCGCGCTCGTCACGTTGGCGTTGAAGAAGCTCTCCTCGGTCGGAGCCTCAGGGGCGGTCGCTACCGCCGGGCGCGGCGCCTCCGCTTCGATCGGCGCGGACGAGAGTGGAACGTCGACCACGGGCTGCGGAATCACCGGCGCCTGCTCTTCCCTGCGGCGAAACTCACGAAGCGCACGGTTCGTCAGCACTGCGGTGTTCTCGGTGAGGGCGTCCTGAAGCTCGTCATGCGCGAGCTCAGGAATCTCGCTGTCCTCGACCATCGCGGCCACGAGGCGCTCCACCGCCGGCTCTGGCGCGGGCCCCTGCGCGGCGATTCGTGCCTCGGACCGATAGGGCTTCGCGGACGAACCGAGCGGACGGTAGGCCATGTCCGTCTCGGTGATTTCCTCTTCACTCGAGTAGCGCGGCAGCTCGAGTCCGAGCTGCGCCATGACCTCCTCACGCTCATGGAGGTAGATCCAGTAGTGATTGCCCTGGCAGACCTCGTCCTGAAGGCCGAGCCGGCCTTCCTGGATCTGCTTGCGCACCTCTTCGCGCGAAAACGGGCCCAAAAGCTGATTCTTCTCCGTCCGCACCAACCAGCGGTCGATGCCTGGGAACTCGCTCATCACTGCTCCCACCTCACTCCGCGGAATGCGTCCACGGATCGCTTTTCGGCCGAAAGGAAAGCCTGAATCGCCTCATGCCGCGCGACGCGGAACTCCTCGGGCTTGCCCCAGAAGACGATCTCCCCCTGATGCAGGAACGCGATCTGATCCGCGAGCAGCAAGGCCGACGGGATATCATGGCTGATAACGATCGAGGTGAGCGCGAGCTCGCGTTTGAGCGTCTCGATCAGCTCGTCGACCGTCGTCCGGGTCACCGGATCCAGGCCCGTCGTCGGCTCGTCGTAAAGCAGGATTTTGGGCTCGCGAATGATCGCGCGGGCCAAGCCGACACGCTTGCGCATGCCGCCCGAAAGCTCGCTGGGCAGCTTATCGAGGCCTGCCACGATCCCGAGGTGCGAGAGGGCCTCTTTCACCTTCCGGGCGATCTCGGTCTCACTCATCGCCGTATGCTCGCGGAGCGGAAAGGCCACGTTATCGAAGATCGTCATGTCGTCGAAAAGCGCCGAGTTCTGAAAAAGCATCCCGAAGACGGTGCGGTGCTGGGAGAGCTCGCGCGGAGTCATGGAGGAGATGTTCTTGCCCGCGACCCAGACCGAGCCGCGGTCGGGCTTCAGAAGCCCGAGGACGTGTTTGAGGATCACCGACTTGCCGGCGCCCGAGGAGCCCAGGATATAAGTCAGCTTGCCCGCCGGAAACTCGAGGTTCACCCCACGGAGTACCTTGTCGCGTCCGCCGCGGAAGCTCTTGTGAATGTTTTCCAGGCGAACGTCCGCGCGGACTTCGCCCAGGACCGAATCAGTCATAGATCCTTTGTACCCTGGCTGAAATGGAAGTCAAAAGCTCATATGGAATGGTGCTGGCCGCCCGGGCCTGGGCCCAAAGATCGACGTGCGGACCATAGATCTCGCCCCAGTCGCCGACCCGGGTATCCGCATCGCAGGTCACCGCGCACAGATCCATGCTGACGATGCCGAGAAACCGCCTTTCGCGGCCGCCCAGCCACACATAACCGCCTCCCCCGCGCTCCTCGCGCTCGAGCTGAGCCGACTCCCGGCGGGCGCCCTTGCGAGTCCCACGGCGCGCCTCGGGCGGCGCGAGCCCGGGCCCGACGGCGAGCCCTCCGCTCATCCTGCGGCTGATCCCGTCAGCGTAGCCCGCTCCGAGAATCGCGGCGTAGACGGGCTTGGTCCCCGTGACCGAGAAGGCGCCCCCGTACCCAATGCTCTCTCCCGGCTTGAGCAGGTGAACCGCGAGAACGCTCGCGCGCAGGGCGCATACCGGCGTAACTCCCCGCTGCGGAGCCTTGTCCCAGGGAGCGACCCCATAGAGCGAAAGGCCCGGCCGCACGACATCCGAAACGTCCTTGAGACCCCAGTTCTTCTGATTCCAGATCGCGGCGCTGTTACCGAGATGGAAATGCGCCGAAGGCACCGCCGGCGCGAGCTGTCCGCGAAGCCAGAGGAAGCGCTCACGCTGGAGCAGGCTCAGCCGGATATTCGGATTTTCGGCCGCCGCCAGGTGACTCAGGACTCCGGAGGGATGACTCTCGGCTGGCTTGGCGCGAAGGAGCTTGGCGATCAGCGACGCCTGATTGAGACTCAGGCCGAGCCGGTTCATCCCGGTATTGAATTTCAGCTCATAAGAAATGCGATCCAGCCAGCCACCACGCACGAAGACGGCCCAATCCTGGTCATCCGCGATCACGGGAGTCAGCCCGTGCCGTTCGCAGAACGCGCCCTTCTCGTCGGTCCAGCCGGAGGCACCCGAAAAAACGAGGATCCGCTCGCGCTGCCCCGGCTGCCCCAGGGAGCTGCGGAGCTCAGCGCCTTCGCGTAGCGTGGCCACGCCGAAGCCATAAAGCCCGGGAAGCCCGAGCAGCGCTCTTCCGGCCCAGCCGGCGCCGTGCCCATAGGCATTCGCCTTGATCATGGGCAGAATCGCCAGGCCCGGCACCTGCTCCTGAATGGCCGCGTAGTTCGTCCGCAGGGCCTTCTGGCTGAACTCGGCCACCACCCGGGCGGGCGCGCCGAGAAAACCCGCTTCAGCCGAGTTTCTCGCCGCCTCGCGCTCACGAAACTCGCGCAGCCACGAGGATGATGAATCCGATTTTTCTGCCGGGGGTACTTTCATAGGGGGCGGGCGTCCTCTTGATATCCTTGCCTGGCGATCACGCGCGCGGCATGTCCCATGCTCCGGATGGCCCGGGCCAGGACATCCCTATTATGCACAACCCGATCTCCTCCGTCCAAGATCACGAGCGCACCCAGGAAAGTTCCGCTGCCGGACTCGGACAAGGCCCAGGCCTCGAAGTCCCGTGGAGGCGGATCAAAGCCTCTCGTGATCGCCTGGGCGAGCAGCGGGTAGTCCGTCAGCGAAAGCAGCTTGCCCTGCTTTTCGCTGCGAGCCACTCGCTGAAGAATGTCGATTGCCGCGTTGGCCGCCCGCGGGAGCGAGAACTGAATTCTTTTCATCACCCAAGCGGCGGGTAGCCCGGCGGCGGCGTGAAGCGATGCCTTCGAAGACGCGGGGTCAAAGGCAAGGATCAGTGCCGGGCTGGCGGTCGCCTCGTGGGCGAACCGCGCGAGCCGCTCGAGCGCCTCCGAAAGACTCTTCGAGCGGGCGATGCCCAGCTCAAAGCGGGTGACCGCGATCCGCCGATCGAGCTCAGTGCGGGAGACTTCCGGAGACGTCTGGAGCTCACGCGTGAGGGCCTCTTCGACGAGCTGGGCGTCGACCGCGTCGTTTACCGGATTGGCGGCGGCCCTGGGCGATTCCATCGTGGCTTCCTGCGAAGGCGGCAGCTCCTGCAGAATGAAGGTCTCCGCGTCGCGTGGCGCGAGCCGCTCCAGAGCACCCTGCTCCGCCTCGAGCCTTTTGCCCTCGGCTTTGGCGAACTTGCGGCTCCCGTCGAGCTGGGCCATCGCCTCCTCTACCCCGGGCTCACTCACGGGATGCACCCGCCGGGCTTTCAACACGCGGAAGAGAGCGCGCGCCCCGAGGGCGATCACCAGCGAAGCCAGGGCGAAAAACAGCACGCCCGCCAGCGCCCAGGTGATCGGCGACGCCAGCACGCCTTCGAGCGGAAAGTTCGACTGAGCCGGCTCGTAGATCCGCTCGACGACGACTCCGAACGGGAGGCCCGCGGCCGGAACATAAGCCCCCGCGACGGGAAGAAGATCGATGGCCTGATACCGGGCCAGCCCTTCACGGGCCTGCGCCGTGAAGATGCCGGTCTTGCTGAAATCCGAAGCGACGTACGCCTTTTGCGAGTGCGCGAGCACGAGCCCGTCGCGCGCGACCAGGTAGGCCCGCACCGCCCCCGGTTCGGCGCGCGAGCTCCAATCGCGGAAGGTCGCGAAACCCTCGGCCGGATCGATCAGCGCGAGGAGCACCCGGCCGGTCGGCTCGGTGACGGAGTCACCGCCTTGGACCGGGAAGAGGATCGCCAGCCACTCACTGTTTCGCTGACTGTCCTGCTTCAAACGAAGCACGGACTTGCCCGCGTCCCGAAGGGCCTCAGGGTCGAGCTGCCGGAGCGCCTGCTGCAGGTAGCCGGCATCAACGAGCGCGCCGCCTTTCCAGAATGGGTTGCGAAGCGAGGCCTGGACCAGGAAACCCGAGCCATCCTGCTTCCGCTGGGCCGCTGCCCAGAGGAGAATGGCTCCCGGACCACTGCCGAGCGCCTCAACCGCCGCCGCCGACGACTCGGCCGTATCGAGCCGGCTCAGTGAATGAATCGCCTGGGCGCGGGTTTTCAGAATTTCCAGCTCCGCTTCGACCTCACCGACGATCGAACGGGCGCGCATCGAAAGCTCGCGATCCCGCAGCGAGTCGGCCCGCTCGGTGCGGATTCCAGCGGCCTGAAACGCGAGCCAGGCGCCGCCGAGCAGCGCCACGAAAAATGGAATGGCGATGATCAATCCGATCTGCCAGGGACGAGGGCTGGCGCCGGAGAGGTTCGATTGGATTGGAAAGAGCCGCATGCTATACGCCTTTCTCGGTGGCCAAAATCGCCCGGGCCTGTAACCTATGCTACCATCAATGGAATCTATGGCGAACTCAAACCCTTCCGCCCCCTCCCTCACTCGGCCGGTATCGGCCAACATCCTCGTACTGGGAACGGGCATCGCCGGCCTGAGCGCTGCGTTAAAATTCGCCGCCAAATCACCCGCCATTTTTGTGACACTCGTTTGTAAGGCGGATCCCGCCGAAGGCTCCACTCGCTACGCGCAGGGCGGGATCGCCTCGGTCTGGTCCAAGCAGGACAGCTTCGAGGAGCACAAGGAGGACACACTCAAGGCGGGCGCCGGACTCTGCCATGAGGACATCGTCGAGCTCTGTGTCCACGAAGGGCCGGCCCGCGTGCGCGAGCTCATCGAGCTCGGCGTGGAGTTCACCAAGACGTCCCCTGCTCCCGGCTCCACGCCGCCGACCGATCCGGCCGAAGTTTTCGACCTGCACCGCGAGGGCGGCCACGGGCGCCGCCGGATTCTCCACGCGGATGATCTGACCGGCTGGGCGATCGAAAAGGCGCTGCTCGCTCGCGTGGCGGCCGCGCCGAATATCCGCGTCCTCGAGAACCACATCGCCATTGATCTGTTGACCGAAGGCAAGGTCTTCAAGCGCTGGCGCAAGCCCGGTCGTTGCCTGGGCGCTTACGTCCTGGACATCAGGACCGGCCGGGTGGTCACGCTGCCCGCCGATATCACGGTGCTCGCCACGGGCGGAGCCGGCAAGGTGTATCTGTACACGTCCAATCCCGATACGGCCACGGGCGACGGGATCGCGATCGCCCATCGCGCCGGCGCGCGCGTCGCGAATCTCGAGTTCATGCAGTTTCACCCGACCTGCCTGTACCATCCAAGCGCCCGGACCTTCCTCATCTCCGAGGCGGTGCGCGGCGAAGGCGGGATCCTGCGCAACCTCGCCGGCGAGGAGTTCATGAGCAAGCACCATCCCATGGCGTCGCTCGCCCCGCGCGATGTCGTGGCGCGCGCGATCGACCTGGAGATGAAGCGCACGGGCGACAAGCACGTCGTGCTCGACTGCACCGCCATCGGGCCCGAGGAGTTCCGCCGCAAGTTCCCGCATATTTACGAAACGTGCCTGAAATACGGCCTGGATCCGACGGTCCAGCCGATTCCCGTCGTTCCGGCCGCGCATTACACCTGTGGCGGGGTGCTGGTCGACGCCAACGCCCAGACGAACGTCGAGGGCCTCTACGCGATCGGCGAGGTGGCCTGCACCGGCCTCCATGGCGCCAACCGCCTGGCGAGCAACTCGCTGCTCGAGGCTGTCGTCTTCGCCCACCGCGCGGTCGAGCATGCCCTGCCTCACCTGCAGGAGCGCGCAAGCCAAGGTCAGGCGGCCGCCGAGCTCCCGGAGCTTCCCGAGTGGGATACCGGTGAGGCCGTCCAGATCGAAGAGCAGATCGACATCGCGGCCAACTGGCTCGAGATTCGCCACCTGATGTGGAACTACGTCGGCATCGTCCGGAGCAACCGAAGGCTCGAGCGTGCCAAGCGGCGCCTGGAGGTCCTCAAGGCCGAGGTGAACGCCTACTACTGGAACTTTCTTCTGACCAAGGACCTCGTCGAGCTGCGCAACCTCCTCACCGTGGCGGAGCTGATCGTCCAGTGCGCGTTCCTGCGCAAGGAGAGCCGCGGCCTGCATTACACCGTCGACTACCCGAAGCTCGACGACGGGCTTTTCAAGCGCGATACGGTGCTGTAAGTAAAGCTCATGGACTTCAAGAAACTCCCCGAGCTGACCCAGTTCCTTTCCACCTCCATCGCGGATGGCGATCCCGACGCCGACGAGCAAAGCACACACGCTTTCGCCGCCACCTCCCCTGCCCGAGAGCAGGTCATCACGCAGCTCAGGCTGGCGCTCGCTTCAAGCGAGCTTTCGCTCGAGGAGCTCGGAACGCTTTCGAATCGCTGGTTCGGCGATACCGATGAGGCCCGGACCTGGCTCGCGCGGATCCTCTCAGTCCTCGAAGCGGGCTCCGCCGCGGCGAAGATCGTCGTCGTCAAGGACTCCAACGGCACCGTGCTCGCCGAAGGCGATTCGGTCACCGTGATCAAGGATCTCAAGGTCAAGGGCGGCTCAAGCGATCTCAAGCGCGGGACGACGATCAAGAAGATTCACCTGATCGATGACGCCGAGAATATCGAGTGTCGGGTGGATGGCAGTACGCTCGTGCTGAAAACCTGCTTTCTCAAGAAGGGCTGAGAAACGGGCTCGAGCTCGAGAGCTCCCCCGCGTCCAAGCTGACACATTGGCTTGGCAACCAGACGGGTGTATCCTGGAGATACCACCCTATGCCAAAGCCGCGGTCCGTTTGCAGATGCCTTTTGTCCGATCAGCGGGGGTTCACCCTCCTGGGAGCCCTTGTCTCCTTCGGCATGGTCACCCTTTTTGCCATGGGCACGATGAGCTTTCAGCTCAACACCAAGAGAGAGATCCAGAAGCAGGAAAACCTCGCGCTTCGTAACAGCGAGTACACCCAGTTCTATCGGCTCCTGAGCCAGCCTTCCTACATCGGCGCGCTGGCCAATTCCACGGTCAACGCGCAGCTCGGCAAGTGCATTCGAAACGACGGCGTCATCTGCTCTTCAACGGAGGACTATCCTCTCACCGCGCTCGATCTTGCCACCGGCCAGCCGACCGAAACCCTCAGCTCCGATGCCAGCGCCTCCGTAACAAGCCGGCTCTCCTTTCGCGTCCATTGCCCAAGCAACGCCCCGACCTGCGATGCGGCCGACTACCTGATCATCAAAATCAAGTCGTCCACGAAAACGGCGAGCGGAACCTCCTTTGAAACCGAGAAGGTCCTCTCCGTCAAACCGAAGGCCTCCCAGACCGCCGACTTCATCCCGAACACCTCCCTGGAGCCCGGGCGACCGGTGAACCTGATCCTTTTCCTGGATGGCTCAGGAAGCTTGCTGTTCATCAAAGACTCGATCAAGACGGCGCTTCAGAACCTTCTGACCAAGATCTCGACGATGGATGTGAACCTGACGCTGCTTGAAGTTCAGTTCGGCTCCGACTTCAGGATAGAGAAACGCTACTATATCGATTCAAACTCGGGACTGGAAGTGCCGATCACTCCCATGGAAGAACAGCAGTTCCACCTGACGAAGCCTCCCGGCTTCACCTGGTTTGAGCTTCGAGCAGTCTACCCCCGTTACGGCATGAGCTACCCCAATGCGCCGATCGGGTATGCCTCTCGCGTCGCCTTCTCCAGCCAGGACTCCGCCATCGATCGACAGGCAAAGATCACCGCGCTCTGGGGCACGATCGACATGGCCTTCACCCGCGGTGCCGTATTCTCAAACAGCATGAGAGACTCCTCTCTTTGCACCCTTCTTCGAGTCCTGAACGATCCCAATCCGCCCTTGAAGATAGACGCGACGACGCCAACGGTCGTCATGATGATCGCCAACGAAAACGAAGAGTCGGTCCTTCCTCTGACCCTCGCCGAAACGGATCAGACCACACCCTTTTTTGGCGACTGGAGCGCCGTATGCGTCAAAGACCACCTGACCCAAAAGGTCCTCCAGAAGCCTCCTGTGTGGTGGTACACTTGGGGTGCGTCCTATCGACCAGGCGTTGCGGTCAGCACCAACTTCATCGTGGA
>JAMPXZ010000130.1 GCA_023700925.1 Oligoflexia bacterium
ACCGGGCGATTTCACCAAGGACCCCATGAAAATGGACGCCACGAGAAACACTGCCACCGTTGGCAGGAGCAGTCTCAGGAAGAACCGCAACTTGGGAAGCTTCGCGAGCGAATGGTTCGCCACAAGAGGTTATCGGAAGATCGGCCGCCGAAATAAAGAGACAGGAGTTAAGGCCTTGTTTATACGCGGAATCTAATCCGTCTCCAGGTCCGAGTGATCGGCTCCGAGGCGCTTGGGCCCGCGAACATAGGAGTAATAGTCAATGGCATCCCCTACATAGTTCTCGGCGCTCTCGGCGAGCCAAGCGATCTCCTCGGCCGTCAGCTCCCGGGCCACCCGGGCCGGGGCGCCGAGGACAAGACTCCGCGGCGGGATCCGGGTCCCCTTCGTGACGAGGGCCCCCGCCCCGATGATCGAATCATCGCCGATCACGGCCTCATCGAGAACGATCGCGCCGATTCCGACCAAGACGCGGTTACCGATGGTGCAGCCATGAAGCGCGGCGCGGTGACCCACGGTCACCTCGTCGCCGATGGTGAGCGGATGCTTGCGCCGGGTGACGTGCAGGACGGAGTGGTCCTGGATATTGGTCCTCGCACCGATCTTGATCCAGTTCACGTCGCCCCGGACGACGCATTGAAACCACACGCTCGAATGCGGTCCGATCTCCACCTCGCCGATCAGGTCCGCCGACGGCGCGACAAAAGCGGTCTCATGGATGCGCGGCCACTTGCCGTGATGGGGAAGAATCATTGCGCCTCCTCGCCAAGGACGAGTTCTCCCTGGAGCGACAGGCTCGTGGCCCCGGTGATCCGCGTTTCGACGAACTTTCCCGTGAAATCGCGGGGCGAAGCCGAAACGAAGTTCACGACCCGGTTACAGCTCGTGCGACCGGTCCAGACCCGAGGGCCCACCTCGGCGGCCATGTTCTGGTTCTTGGCCTCGCCTTCGACGAGAATCTCCATCACCTTGCCGACGCGCGACGCGTAGCGCTCCTGCGCGATCGCGAGCTGGTGCTTGAGTGCGCGATTGAGGCGCGCATTCTTCACGTCCTCGGGCACGTCATCGCGGAGCTTGGCCGCGCGGGTTCCCGGTCGCGGCGAATACGCGAAGGCGAAGATATTGTCGAACCGCACGCGATCGAGAAGCGCGAGCGTCGCCTCGAAGTCCGCGTCCGTCTCCGTGGGGAAGCCCACGATCAGATCAGTCGAAAGACCGACGTCCGGGCTCAGCTCGCGGAGCCTTTCCATCTGGGCGAAGTAGCCCTCGATCGCGTGATGCCGCCCCATCTTCTGCAGGACGGCATCCGAGCCGCTCTGCACGGGCAGGTGCAGGTACGCCGCCAGGCGTGCCACGCCGCCGCGCTCGGGCGGGGCATAACACTCGATCAGCTCGTCACTGAAGTCCAGCGGATGACTCGAGGTGAAGCGGATACGCTGGAGCGCCTCGCACCGCGGATCGGCGTCGATCGCGCGCAGGAGCTGCGGGAAATTCTCCTCGCCCTCCTTGGGCCCCACCTTGCCGATCCGGTTATGAAGCTCGCGCGGCTCGCGCCCCTTCACGTTCGGGTTGCCCTTGCCGAAAGAGTTGACGTTCTGGCCGAGCAGCGTGACCTCGCGAACCCCCATCGCCACGAGCCGGGCGACGTCGTTCACGACCTCATCGATCGTCCGCGATTTTTCGCGTCCCCGGGTGAACGGAACAATGCAATAGGTGCAGTACTTGTCGCAGCCCTTCATGATGTTCACGAAAGCCTGCGCGCGCCGGGCATACACCTTGGTCTCGGTCGAGTAGTCCATCGACTTGTCGAAGTCGGCGTAGACGACGTGCCGCTCGCCGCTCTGCACGCGGTGGATGATCTCCGGGAGGTTGTCGATAGTATCCGTCCCGAAGACAAAATCGAGATACGGCGCGCGTTTGAAAAGCTTGCCCTGGTCGAGCTGACCCACGCAGCCGCCGATGCCGATGACGGGCGCGCCCGCTCCCTTGCTCTTGAGCGCCTGATAGCCTCCGAGCGCGGAGACGGCCTTATGGACCGCCTTCTCCCGGACCGTGCATCCGTTGATGATGATCACCTGCGCGTCCTCGACGCTCTCGGTCGGCAGCATTCCGCGTTCGGCGAGGAGCGCCGCCATCCTTTCGGAGTCCGCAACGTTCATCTGGCAACCGAAAGTTTTGATGTAGAACTTCTGGGCTTCCGTCATTTTGACGCGATTCTATACCTTAAGAGCAGCCCCTCAGCCAACACGTAAACAAGAAAGCTCACCGTGAAGCCGACCCCTTTGAGCAGCCCCCAGGCGCGAGTGGACCACTCAAAAGCGGCCCACGTAGCCAAGGAGGCGTGGGCGCCGAAAAAAGCCCCGAATCTTACCGTCATCCCACCCATCAGCGAGCGAAACCGCGCCACGGCCGCGGGCGCGGCGTGCGCCGGGAGCTGTTTTTCGGCCATGAGGCTCATGAGCGGCCTTCCAGCGAGGACCGAGCCCCAAAGAGCGAGCGCCATCAGCGCCTCGATGAGGGCCGGCTGCAGCTTGAACCAGATCCCTTCCTGAGTCAGGAGCGATACGCCGCCGAGCACGAGGATCATCCCGTTGCCGCCGTAGGTCACCGGAGAGACGCGCCCCACTTTCAGGCGCTCCCAGGCGATCTCACCCACTCCGAAAACCATCCCCGCGACGACGCCCCAGACGATACCGTAGCTCTCTTCGATCACGGTAAAAGCCACGACCGGCAGCAAGCCGCCCAGCACCAGCGCGCGAAGCGCCTGCTTTTTGCTGGTGGGCGGGCGGGTCACGGGCTCATCCGCGTCCGCGCCAGCTCGACCAGCGCGGCCGGGTCCAGACCGTCCGTCGGGCAATGGGCGATGCCCGAGCGCAGGGATCTTCCCACCGCGCGCGCGAGCCGCTCGACGAGCTTGGGCGCATCCTCGGGCTTGCAGTCATCCAGGACAAGCGCCACCTCGGAGCTTTCAGGCAAGGGATAAGCCGCGTCCGTCGAGCGAAAGAGCTTCGCCTTGATCTCGCTTCCCAGTACCTCCGGCTCGAGCCCCGCCGGCACGGCGATCAACGCGAGCGCCACCGAGCCGAGCTCGGTCGAAACCTGATAGGCACGAGACTGCAGCACCGAACGCAAACCTTCTTCGGACGCAAGCGCGGGCAGCTCGAGGATCAGCGAGACGCTGCGCCCCGCGCGCTGGTGCAGGAGCCTGCCCTGATGCAGCCGCAGGATCTGATGGATGAGCAGGAACTCGCTGCCCAGCCCCTCTTCGCTCCGGGTGAGAAAAGCCTGCTCCGTCTGCAGAACTCCGGCAAAAGCCGAGGCTGGCGAGGACAAGCCCGCCTCATAGCCCGCGAGTCCCTGCGACCAGGCCTCATCCCAGGCCGCCTCCTTGCCCTCGGCGAGCCGGAAGGAAAATGCCGCCCTGCTTTGATTGACCTGCGCCTCGAGCACGCTGCCCGGATCCAGGCGTGGCAGCGCGACCTCGAGCACCAGATCCACCGCCCGACGCAGCCGCTGCGGATCGCCGAGAACCGGTGCCCCGGCCTCCGCGCCCTCGTGGACACGGATCGCATTGCCCTGCACCTCGAACTTCCGCAGGAAAGCCGCGGCCCGGTGGCGCACCACCTTGTCGAGATCCGCCTCGCGAAGCCTCAGGTGAAAGGTGCCGCTCTCAATCGAAGCCAGGTCCAGCAGCGTCGAAAGCGAGTGCTGCAGCCGGCTCGCGTTCTGGCGCGCCATGGCCAGGGCTTCCTCGGATTGCACGGGGCCGTCCTTGCCGGCTTTGAGATCCTCAAGGATCGTCAACGCGTTCAGCACGCCCATGAGCGGCGTCCGGAGCTCATGGGAGATCAGCGAAAGCAGGTTGGACTGAAAAGCCTGAAAAAGCGTCCCGTCCTGCGGCGAAAGCTCCGCCGAAGGGACGTACCCCACGGCAACGCCCTCGCCGAAGCCCGGCTCCATGGCAGCTCCCCCTGCCGGCTCCTGCGGCTCAAACGCAGGCGGTGCGGAGGGCGCGGGCGCCGCTTTCCGAGATTTATCCCGCTCGAGCGCCTCGAGCTCAGCGCTCGAGAGACGCCGGACGGTAGGCCGCTCAACCTTCTTCTTCGTCTTCTTCAGCGGCGTACTCTTGGAGGTCCGAGGGGTCTTGGATTTCGATTTTGACGAGCCAGCCTTCTTCAAGGGGATCCTCAGAAACGGTGTCAGGTTCTTCTGCCAAAGCTGCGTTCACTTCTTTGATAAAACCGCTTGCAGGAGCCGTGACCTCGAGTTTTCCGTTCGTTCCATCCACCGTGGCAACGACGTCACCTTTTTCGAAGTCTTCCTCTTCGTCAGGAAGATCCACCGACTGGACCTGGCCGACCTCCTCGGTCGCGAGGCTGGTGAGCCCGACCGTCACAATCGAGCCTTTACGCTGAAACCACAGCTTTCCTTCTTGAAACTCTCCGCTTTTGGGGACGGCTGCCATGATCTTCCTCCAGGCACGCGTAACCATACGCGAAGCCGTCATCGAACTCAATCCGCCGCTCCGGGGACGAACGTATTCCTGCTCTAACATCCTGCCATGACCCAGCCTGCTATGACAAGTTGAGCTATCAAAACGCCTCCGCCCCGCCTGGAGAGCTCCAGGCGAGGCGGAAGACACTTTCTCTTTGCGTGTGTGGAATCAGAGCGAGGGCGTCGCAGCGCTGAGCGCCGCGGAGACGTCGAGGACGCCGCCCGTGGACACCTTGCCGGCCAGCGCCGGAACCTTGCGCGCCGTATTCAGGATACGCGCCCGGATCTGGCGGTAGTCCTCGTCCGGATACTTCGACCAGATGAGGGCGGCCGCGCCGGCGACGATGGGAGCCGCCATGGACGTTCCGTCCCAGGCCATCACCCGCTCCTCGCCCTTGCTGTCCTTGAACTTGGCGACGATGTCAGAGTACTGACTGCCCGTCGTCGTGGAGAGGATCTTCACGCCCGGCGCGCCAATATGGACTTTCTTGGCGCCATAGTTGGAGAAGTCACCGAGTGCGTCACTGGGATCTGTGGCGGCCACCACGATGGTGTTGTCCAGGGTATACGAGGCGGGGAAGCCCGGCTCGGCGTCCGTATCGTTGTCAATGGCATCGTTACCAGCGGCGATCACGATGAGAACGCCCGCCTTCTGCGCCCGGATCAGCGCCTTCTTCAGCTCGGAGCTCTCCGCACGCGAGGGCGACATGCGTCCGCCCCAGCTCGCGTTGATGACCTTCGCGCCGTTTTTGATCGCGTAGTCGATCGACTTGATCGCGGCGGCGTCGTCGCCCTGGCCGGCCTTGCGCTCACCTGCGTCGTAGAAGAACTTCAGCGCCATCAGGCGCGTATTGACCGGAGCCGCCAGGCCGTAGATGCCGAGCGAGTTGTTCACCAGGGCTCCCATGTGGCCGGCAACGTGCGTGCCGTGACCGGGATTGGTCAGGAAGTTGCCCGCGCCGCGGCCCGCTTTGCAGCCCGGGTCCTTGAGGCAACCTTCGATGTCGAAGTGACGAAGGTCATAGGGCTTGGCGATATTGTGGGCAAAGTCATAGCCAACCTCGTCCTTCGTGCCCGGCTTGCGCCACATCGCGCCGCTGAGGTCTTCGTGATTGTAGTCCACGCCCGTGTCGATGACGGCGGAGATCAACTCTTTATTGCCGAACTTCATCGCCGAGAGCTTCGGCAAATTGATGTTCTTGAGGGCCCAGTCCTTGGACGCGAGCGGGTCGCGGCCTGGGGTCACGGCAGGAGGATTCAGGACATCCGGGTAGCTCACCGGCTTGGCCGTCGAGCCGCCGCCGGTCCAGGGGAACGGGAAAGGAAACGGGAACAGCCCGCCGCCGATCGCGCTCGGGGCCGTCTCGGGGGCCACGGCATGAAGATAAAGAGCGGGACGATAATAGTTGTTTTCGGTGACGCTCTGGACCTGTCCGGAGGCCAGGAGTTTTTCGCGCGCGGCCTCGGCTTCTTCAGCATTGTCGAAGGAGAGCTTCACGAGGCCCTCTTCGGAGTTGATCAGGCCCAGGCTCAGCGCCTGGTCGCCGCCGCTGAAGAAGGCACTCTTCAGGGCCTGGGATTCGGTGTTTTGGGGCTCATAGTAACGAACCAAAAGTTCCGTTGTCTCCCCGTAGGCTGGACCCGAGAAAAGGATCAGACCGCCGACGAGTCCCGCAAACCACTCCCGATGCAACTTCTTCATTAGAAAATCCCCCAAAAGCCCTGAAAACAAACCCCAAAAGACAAAAATGCCAGGCCGCGACGAGCAAATGTCGTGCCACATTAACGCGCCGTTATAACCCACTCTCGCGGACCGAAATCCCTTCTAGGGGTCCCGGAATCGGGCACTTTGTACATAACGCACGTAGCTAGCGACCTGCGTCAAAGATGCTGTAACTTAGCTCAACCTATGAGGCTTCGGTTTCCTGTTCAAGTCCTCCCCTTCTGGCACCGATCCTTATAGAAGACTAATTGACTCAGTTATAGAAACAGCTCAAACTAGTAATAAGCACCGAGTTTCTGGGGATTTCGCAGTCAGGGGGACTTTATGGGTCTGAATCGAACTTTCAACGGCGTCCTGCTCCCATCGCTTCTGGCGTTCGCGCTGGCTGCGGGGATGAGTTCCTACGCCAGCGGAGAGGAAAAGAAAGATGAACGCACCGCTCAGCGATGCACAAACTCAGTGTTGATCAACGGCAAATACGAATGCCAGAACACCTATGACACGATCGAAACCGGCCAGATGACTAACCTCCTTGGCCAGACCGCGGGTGCCTTAGCCGTAGGTGCCGCCGGAACCGTCGGGACCATGAAGGCCACCCAAGAAGGGACACAATCCGCCGCCTACTCGGCCGCAGCCTCCAATCTGAAGCTCGGTGCCACCAAAGAACTTGGCCTTGGGGCTGCGAACATGTACTTCGGCTATCAGAACTACCAAAACTCAAAACTTCACCAGGGTCAGGAAGGCGCCGTCCGGACCGAAGGTAACGCGCTCATCCAGCAGCAGGAAGCCGCAGCAGCAGCCGGCATGCCTGCCCCGGCAAACCCGATCACCCGGACCACGGTCGGACAGGCGGAAGGCGAACAGTACACCGCCAACAAGGCCGCCAAGAACGCCGCCTTCGCCGCCTTTGTTCAAGGCGCGCAGCAACTCGTCAGCGGCGTCGCCGCCATGGGCGCGGCCGCGCAGATGGAAGCCGCCGCGAAGAAAGTCAAAGCCAGCGAAGGCGTGGCTTTCAACTTCAAGCCGATGACCCCGAGCACGGTCACCCCGGGCGACGTATTGGCCCCAAGAACGCCCACCGCGATCAGCGGCAACGGCACGGCCGAAAACTCCGCGGCAACCGATGATCAGGAAAAAACCGATGACCTCGCCGGCCTCGGCGATCCGGTGAACCTCAATCCGAATCCCGAGGGCCTGGCCGCGGCCGCGCCTCCCAGCAAGCCGTTCATCAGCAAGGACGCGCCTGAAGCCAAAGGCGGCAGCGCGCCCGGCATGAGCATCGGCGGAACCTCCGCGGCCTCGGGCGGCGGCGACGGCCCGACCTCCCCCACGGCGGCGGACAGCCGCGGCGGCGCGGGCTATGAAGGCGGCGGTGGCGGTGGCTACCAGGGTGGCGGCGGTGGCCGTGCCGGCGGCAAGGATCCCGACCTTTCGAACATGCTCGCGCAGTTCCTTCCCAAAAAAGAGGATGAAGCCGGGCAGAACAGCATTCTGGATTTCGGCGGACGGAATCCCGCTTCCGAAGAATACTCACTGCTGGATCGGCAGGCCAACATCTTCGAGCGGATCCATCAGGCGTATCAGACCAAGCAGAAAAGCAAGAACGTGGGGATCTGAGTATGTACACCGTTTTGGCCATGGCCGCCCTCGCGCTGTCGGGCTGGGCCCCTCATGCCCTGGCCGGGGATAGCTGCTCGGGCGCGTCGTCGGGCACCCAGCTTCAGAACTACTGCGATGCCGGCAAAGCCAATGAGGAGGCGGCGGACGCGAACAAGTCCACGGCGATGGTCTACACCGGCGCCGCGGCGCTCTGCACCACCGCCTGCGCGATGCAGTGGAACCCGAGCGCACCGGCCTGGGAGAAAGCCTGCAACGTCTCCTCCGTCGGCGCCGCGGGCTATGACTTCGTCAAAACCAAGGAGTTCACGAGCGCCCTCGGGGCCCTGGGCTCGTTCGCCCTGCAGAGCGCCGCGAGTAAGTCGGCCACCGGCGTTTCCCAGATGACCATTCCGTTCACCCAGCAGAAGGTCGCCATGTCCTGCATCTCAGCGGGGATGCATGCGGTGAATGCCTACATGAAAAACAGCGCCGCCGAGGACGAAAGAGCCGCCGCCAAGCAGAACTTCGCGCTCGCTCAACGCGTGACCGAAAGCCGCGGCGGCGTCGCCTTCAACGGCACGGGCGGCCAGACCGGCAGCATGGACGGCAGCGCCACGGGGGGAAGCACCGGCTCGCTTTCGAAATCCTCGTCAGGCAGCGCCGACAAGACGGACTCGAACACGACGGCGAAAGCCTGCTCAACGAGCGCCAAGACCGGAGACTTCCAGGCCACGATCGAATGCGCCGTCGCGACCGATCCCAAGCTCGCCGGCATGATGGGCAGTGAGTTCGGCAAGTCGCTCCAAGCCGTCACGGGAATGAATCCTTCGGACTTCTTCAAGAAGGTCGGCGAAGAAGGGCCCAGCGGAGCGCTCGGCGGAGCGCTCGGCGCCCAGCTCAACGCCGAGGGCAACGCCAGGCTTTCGGCGATTCTCAAAGGTCTGGAAGCCCGGGTCAAAGCCGAAAACCCCGCTTACGCTCGCGGCAGTGGCGGGGGTGGAGGCGGCAGCGGTGGCCCGGACCCCATGGATCAGATGATGGCCAGCCTCATGGGCAACCTGCTTCCCAAAGACAAGCAGGAGCAGAAGACGGGCGTCGGCGAGCTCGCGTTCCAGTCCAAGCGTTTTCCGGCCAACGTCGCCGAGGATCGCCGAGTCAGCATCTTCGAGCGGATCACCTCGCGTTACCATGCGGTGAGCCCGCGGGTGCTCATCGCACCGGCGCCCCCTGTGGAGCAAACCGCCGGCAACCCGTATCGCTAGAGCGGCGATCGGGCCGCCGCATTGCGACACTGTTGCAGAACGAGCCCGTTTGTATTTAAAAATTTTAGTGAACCCAGTTGCAAACTCAGCAGGCGCCGGTTATCTATTGGGTCGTTCATCTTTGGAAATGGGGCATTAGCTCAGTTGGTAGAGCGCCACAATGGCATTGTGGAGGCCAGCGGTTCGACCCCGCTATGCTCCACCAAAAATGAATCAAGACAGCCCGGCAGCGATGCCGGGCTTTTTTTTTGCATTTTTCCCATCAACTCGCAGTGGGCCCCTGAGCAAGCTGGGAGAGCTCGGCGCCACAATCGTGCGCAGCCCGCGCTGAATCGCGACGCTATTGAGCACGTCAATGCATCGGAGGGGGCGCTTTGGCCCCCTCCTTGATCGGTTCAAATAATCCGGTGATCAGGATCGGCGACTATCTTTTCTTGCCGCGGCCTTTTCCTTCGGTGGTGGTCCCGCCAGAGTCGCCCGTGGAAGGTGTCGTCGAACCCGCGCCCCCCAGGAAGATGAACTCTCCGAGGTTCGGTCCGACCGTCCCCACCAGAAAGTCCGAGTAGCCATCCTTATTAATGTCGCCTAACGAGCGAAAGTGGTTTCCGATCTGGGCATGATTGTAGTCCCAGTTCAGCAGCGCGTTCGGAGCCAGAGTCCAGCCCGCCGAGGCCGAAAGCCCCGTAGGCGTCCCAAGGTAGAGATACAGGGCGCCTTCCTGGTAAGTATAATCCAGGGGCCGCCCTAGATAGTTGTCATAGTGGAAATAATTCGGACTTTGAAAAGGAGCTCCGATCAGAACGTCGCCATAACCGTCGCCGTTGACATCACCGGCCGCCGCGAGTTTTGCTCCATATTGAGCTTGTCCGGCAAGACCGGAGGGCGACATCGTCCATACCGGCGTAGATGAAAGCCCCGTCGGCGACCCTAGGTAAAGCGAGGCCCGACCGAGCAGCTTCTCGTAAAAGAAGTATTTCATGCCGACGCTGTAGCCCGGATCCCCGAGCAGGATGTCACCAAAACCATCGTTGTTCACATCACCGGCGGAGGCAATTACCCCCCCCACTAAGGTCTCCGACCAGATTGAAGGTGTCGCGGAGAAGTCCCCCGCAGCGGAGCCCTGATAGACCAGCCCGGTGGCACCGGACGTCGTCACGAGGTCGATAAAGCCGTCGCCGTTCACATCCGACACCGCCAACCTCGCATAGGGCGAAGTCCACGTCGGTGTGCTCGACAAGCCAGAAGCCGACCCCAGATGCATTCGAGAGCGCCTGTGGACCCCACCGGTCACGCTACCGCTCTCGCCGGCCACGATCATGACATCATCGAATCCGTCATGATTGACATCACCTAGGGAATAGACATCTCCGCCCAGACCGGAATACATGTTTTCTCCGAGTAACGTCAAAGCCGGTGTCGCGAACGATACGCCAGACGCAGACCCCAGAAAGAGCTTGACGTTCCCCGCGGCATAGAGCGTGCCGTTGTAAGCACTCGCTGCGGCAAGAATGACATCGTCAAAGCCGTCCCCGTTCACGT
>JAMPXZ010000002.1 GCA_023700925.1 Oligoflexia bacterium
CGGTGCGGTTATCGTGAATTCTCTTTGGAGCTTTTTGCCTACCGCCTAGTCGCCGACAACTGACGAGCACGGTCCGTCAATGTGGGGAGGTTCGATGATGTACGATGAAGCTGCTCAAGCGGCTCGCAAAGCGTGGTTTCAAACCTGTCTCTGTGGGCGCAGACAAGGCATATCACACGCGGGATTTTGGGTTTGCCGCGCGAATGACATTGCCCCGCATATTGCTGAGCAGAGCAAGAGGAGGGTACGTGGCCTTGACGGCCGAACGACGCGGCACGGGTCCTACGGCGTCAGTCAGCGGAAACGAAAGTTGATCGAGCAGAATTTGGCTGGCTAAAGACGGTAGGCGGGCTCTACAAGTCGCGGTTCTTCGGGCGACGGCGGACGGAGGCCCAGGGGCACATGGCGCTGGCGGCCTACAACTTACTCAGGATCGTCCGACTCACGGCGAATCCGCGGCTTGCATAGCGGCCAGAGGCGCCCGAGCGACTCCGCCCCTGAGAATTGCCGGTCCGAGCCCATTCCAAAAACTCAAAATCGGGCCCGCGCCCTGCCGAGACGCCGGTTTATCAACGGCCTGCTGGAGTGCGCGCGGATCTGCTGAATCGTCGCTCGATCTAGACGCGGCCCAAGGTGATCAACGAGAGACGACGGATTGGGGACTGGGAACGAGATCTGGCCCGTAAGGAATGGATGTCCGTGCGGGGTCTCCCACCTCAAAGACCTCCGAAGAGGGGCTCCAAGCCTGACGCAGCTTGTCGGTCGACGAGAAAATGAACTCCGTTTGACACGCCCGGCGGCGTTTGAGAAAAATTTGCCAATGCGAAAACTACTGCGCCTCTGTCTCCTGGCGAGTCTCTCTGTCACGTCAGCTTGTGGCGACAAGCATGACGAAAAAATCCGCCAAACCGGAGAAAGCCCTGCGGCTGAAGAGGCTTGTCGGAACTCAGTTATTGAGCACAAGCCCGAGCTGAGTCTGGAGTTCTGGGCCGAGCAACATTTCACATCCCCTGCAGAATTTCAGCGGGAAGGTAATTTCAGATTCATCGTACATGCCCTCAGGGATGCGCCCTCCTATTACAAGAGCGATGCAATGCGGGATGTTGCCGACCACCATATGCGACTTCTCCTCCAAACGCTCCGTGATCCGCAAGGAATCGCGGTACGAAGGACTATTAGCACCTCTCTGATCAGTAGAACCAGGAATGGAACTTTCGGCCCTTGCGGACTGATCCTTACTGTTCCAAGCGAAAACATTGTGGCCACCTCTCCCACCGATATTGGCAACACTCGCAGGATTGCGGACGAACCCTCTGAAGAGGAGAACTGGAGAATCATCCGCGAGAAAATTGGAATTACGAGCCCGGATGCTCTCTTATGTAGCACGCGAAGCGGCGACTATAACGAGATTCTCGTGCGAGGAACCGGACCGCGGGATCGCCGAGTTGCTGTCACGGGCATATTCGTAAAGACTTGTTACGCAAAGCCAGTTTGCTCCGAAGCGATGTACTCCCTGCTATTGGAGTCCTCTGCTCAAAATCGACTGCCGGTGGCCGCGATAGAGGAATGCCGCGCTCGCTACTGAGTCGCCGTCCTCCGGATCCCGAAATCCTCGTTTGTCGCGCAACAGGACGGCGCGCTTCTTGAGTCCCTCTTTAGGCAGGCCGAGCGAGCGCGCGCGTCCGAGGAAGATCGTGGGAGAGTTCGAGGAGCTCATCCGGGCGAAACTGAAGGAAGGCTAGATCAGCGGAAGGTTGAAGCTCGAGGGGAAGGCATCGGTGAGTTACGAGGCGAGTTACCGCGGTTCGGTGTATTTGAATCTGAGGCATGGGCATCGAAGGCGGCGAAAGCAGTTCTCAGTGCCCCGGGTGCGCAATCCCTTTCGAAACCGGCGCACCCAACCGGGAGGGTACCCTAGGACCAACTTTCGCCCAGCGGGTGATTCGAACTGCGGCATGATTCATCTGACCAGTCCCCCGGACTCAACTACCGCACTCGAGGGTGCCTAACTCTTATACAGCCGCAAACTCCCCTCGCTATCAGCTCGAAGATAACGGTCTGCCGTCCGGGTACGTAACTTGCTCCATTTAAGCTTAAACTCCGCGAAAGGAATGGGATTCATGGTCACTCTCAAAGACCTTCTTGAATCAAACTACGAAGACCTCTTGGCGTCGAATCGGATTTCGACCGGGTCGCCGGCGTTGGATTATTACCGGAACGTCCTTCTCGCTTTTCTGAAGGGGGATCGAGAGCGGTGCCTTCAGCTGAGCGGCGAGACGGCCTTCGGGTTTAGGGCCGAGCTGGCTCTACTCAGGCACCAAATCATGACCCGCTCCGTGAAGCGGGAGCTGATCGAAACGCTCATCATCCAGGGCGCAGCTCTCCCTGATTGGGAAGGCGAAGTCCTTATTGCCTGCGCTCACGCTTTCGAAACCCTGCGCGAGTTGGAACCCGCCAAGAAAACCTACCTTGCCGCCCACGATGCGCTCCTAAAGATGGGCTGCGAAAGAAAAGCGCTTCGGGCCTACATGAATTCGATCGCCATGGAAGGTCAGCTGCACCCTGAGAAAAGGCAGCTCGAGGAGTTCCACGCCATCTATCGGAAAGCGAAAAAGCTCCGGGAGTACCGGACCTGCGGAATCGCGCTCAGCAATATCGCGCGGGAGTACCGGAATATCCGCGCCCTCACGACGGCTCTTCAATTCGCTAATAGCGCGGTGAGATACCTGAAGAAGGAAATGGGGTCCGTATTCTATTACAAGGCCCTCACCAATCGCTGTCATATCCTGTTCGAACTGGGACGGGACACCGAGGCGAAACTCGACCTTGAAGCCGCCGCCCACGCGCAGTTTCCGGAGATCCGCTCGGCGCTCCTGGTGATTCAGCAGCTCATGAATCCCCATCAGAAGTTATCCATACCCGAAGAGTCCCTTTTGCCGATCTGGAAAGAGCGCCTCGCCGAGGGCCGGCTCAACGAGGTCCAAGGCGTCAAACATCACCGCCAGAAGCTCAGCGAACTTGAAGAAGCGCTAATCCGGTATCTGCAGGAAGGGCCACGGGACAAATTCGAGCTGATCGAGTTCCTCTACGGAAGGAAGCTCAACATTGACTCGACCGAAGCGCGGCTAAAGAGCCTCCTCACCCGCTTCCGCAAGAAATGCCCGGGCCTGATCCAGCTGCTCAAAGGCAAGTATGAAATCACGAACCAGGCGCTGCTACCCCAAAACTCGAGAAAAGCAGGATGAAGTATTTAGCTCTTCTCGCATCTTTAGCCCTTCACTCGCTGTTCCTGCCGAGCGCTGCCGCGGCGGACGCACTCGCCATGCCGGGACTCGTCGAAGTCGATTCCGTCTTCAGCGACAAAGTGACGCGAAAACCTGACCGGTTCAAAGGCGTTGGAATCGTCCTTTCCTACAAAGGCCGCGCCTTTGTCATGACCAAGGCGCACGTCTCCCAAGGCCAGGATGTTCGGATCGAAGGAGCCCCGGCCCAACTCGTCGGCCGCCTGGCCGATAACGACGAGGCGGACCTGGAGCTCTTCGAAATCCCCACAAAAGGCGCCCCCAAGGGCCTCGCGGCCTTTGATCCTATCCGCAATGAATTCGTGGTCGACCGCACTGTTCTCAAGCAGTGGCCCACGGATCGACGCTTTCCGCTGGTGACCGCGGACGGGAGCCCCAGCGAATGGACTGCGTTGCTGCCTTCTTCGCTGAAAGCAGCGACCCTTTCTAATGTATCGTTGGGCCCGGCGTTCGGTGTGCTTAACAGGGTCGCTGATCCCGATCCGGATTTCTACATCAGGGACCATTCCATCCAGGAGCCCTATAGCGCTTCCGAGAATTTTTTCCCAGCGAAATTCCCGCCAGGGACCAGCGGCTCACCGTTGATCAAAACGGAGTCCGGGGGGCGTGCGGTGCTCGGGGGCACCGTTACCCGCCACCTGAGAAATCGAATTGGCTCCTTTGCCACCGATCCCCATCAAGTGACCCAGCTATTCCGCTCGTACCTCAGCGGAAAACGCGGAAATCCTGGCAAAGTCCAAATGGCTCTCAGAAACGGGGTCATCTACCGCATCTATCCGGATGGCACCGAAGAGATCAACGCGGGCAGCATCTCGGTCAGCGGCGGCCCTGACACCGCAGGAAGCAGCGGCGGCCCTGACACCGCAGGAAGCAGCGGCGGCCCTGACACCGCCGGGAGCGGTTCGAGCCGCTCCGGCACACTGGCCTTGGACCTAACCGACGCCTACTCAAAACATGACCTCCTGCCGGGCTTCATCTACAAGGGCCGACCGGCAGTCGCGCTGAAAGGGGTCTCCGAAGACGGTGAGTCCCAGTACGCGCCGGGAAGCATCGATGGCCTCAGGCTTCTGGAATTCGAGGGCGCGAAAAAGATCGAAGCCCTGGCGCCTGGCTTTCCGGTTCCAGAACTGATGAAAGCGCGCTTCAACACAAAGGAAGACGCTTTCACTCTCCGGACCCAGGCCTCGCCCGACGAACGGGCGCCACCAAGGCAAATCCGTTATCAGAACGGCGAACTCCACGTCCTGATCTCCGACTTGGGATCAGGCAGATCGACCCTCTCGTTTTCGTTGGATCGACAAGGAAAGCTGGTTGGCTCGAGCTACCCAGGGTTTGTCCCTATCATCCACGTTTCCGACCCGAAGACGGGAGAGCGATTCTCGGTGGATCTCACCAGCCTCTTCTTCGAGAATCCTGACGTCTCGATCCGCTACGGCGCGGGGGTGCCCCTGCGTGGCGATCGGAGGCTCCCCAGAAACATCGTCCCAATCGTCAATCTTGAGACCGGAGCGGAATACCGACTTCCCTTTTACCTCGAAGCCAGCGACGAAACGCTTCTTTCAACCCATGATGACCTCAAACAGGCCCTAGGTTCGCTTGCCGCCAAGGGAAAACCCTGCCCCTGATTGCTGTCTAAACTTTAGACAGGAAACTTCGTCACCGCTCGTTACTCGTAAAACCCACCTCCCAGCGCTATTTTCCCTCACGACAGGACACGAAACCTGAAGTGAACGGAGAAGGTCATGAAAAAAGCGTTATTGTTCAGCCTGGTCTGTATCGGATTTCACCAAATCGCCTCCGCCGGAACTCCTCGAGCGCCGCGCGACGAGGACTTTGAATGCCGGTCGATCCTTGAAGCGGTCCCGGATTCCACCTCGGAATCCGGCAAACAAAATGTCTATAAAGGGCCCTACTTCCGAAAGAACGAACGCCACATCGGAATGGTCGACGAATTCTCCGGCGGCAAGGCCTTTCTGGTGAGAGGAAACGTGGCCGACGGCCAGCTCATCCCCAATTTAAAAACTCTCATTCTTATCCGCACCGGAGTCGCCATCACCTGGAACACAAAAAAAACCATCGAGCTGGAGTATGATAATTTTCACGAGTGGGACGGGACGTACCAAATCAAGCTTGACGGAGGGATCGAGTTCAAGAGGATCAAGATCTTCTGCGGCCAAAACTCCTCGGACATCGACGCTCACATCAAAAGGGCCTATCCGGATTCCAGGGTGAACATTCTCCCGTTCTCGAGCGGGCCTTGGATGGCATCCATGAGCGGCGCTGAGACTCAACTCCCCGAGTAGTGGCTTTTCTGCTGAACCTGACAAGCACCGTAAGGTCATTTACCAGGCATGCGATTTCAGTGGAAGTTACACCCACCTCACCCGCACTGCGCCCGAAGAAAGCGCGGCTCTTCGCGATACTCCTCGCCGATAAAGAACTGAATCTCCCTACGCTCCTTGGAAAAGTAGAGGGGCCGCCCCAGCTTGAGTCCTTCCGGAGCATAACAGGTGCTCACGACTTCATCAGATGCGAGGTCCCTGATCTCGAGCTTGGCCAGAGGAAATTTCGTGGGGACGGAAGCGACCTTCCAATGAGTTCCGGGAATGGTGTTGGAGTATTCCTTGCGCTTCTTCCCGATGAAGAAGTGGTCCTGAACGGGATCGAAGATCAAGGCCTGATCCTCCTCGAACCTACCGTGAAGAACGGGATCCCGAAACCAGCCGACCGTATAGGACGAATCCGGGAAAACGATGTCGCGGCTTTTTGCGACAAAAGACCCCGATAGAACATCCAGGGCTCGCCACTGCCCCGCTTCGAGCACAAACCACCTCGCCTGCTTATCGACCACGTCATAGGCAAGGCAATGATCAGCATCAAAACAATGATCGAGGGACGCCTTCTCTCCTCCAAAACTCAGCTCAGCCCTTCGGAACAGCACCGAATGGGGATCATCGAGGACCTCGGAGGGGACCTGCGGCACTTCAAAATACCTTAGAAAGAAGTCATTCGCTCGGTCGCCCCACGTGAACGCATCGATTTTGTGAAAAAACTCCTGACCGAAGTCCTGGCCATAAACATAATAACTTCGTCCCTGGTGGAGATAAAGATTGTCGTTTCCATGTCGTCTCCACGGAGCAACCTTGAACTCGAGAGTCCCTAAATCGATTCCCCCCACCGGCGCGTTGCAGTCGCTCGTGCGCCCCTCCGGGCACTCATAAAACTCGATCAAGACATTTCCCTGGCCGGTCATGACAATGTCATCGGCCGCGATGATTTTCCGACCTTTGAACTCGAAATGCTTCACCAGCTTGAGCGGCCAAACCGACTGATCAAAGACATAAATACGGTCCGGATCTTCGGTGAACGAATTAATATACATCGCGGAGAGGTTCTTCTCATTGGTAGCATAGAGAAAGTTCAGATCGCCTCGCGAGTCGAACGATTTCTGCATCTCGGGATAGCTCGACAGAGGGACCAGATCGAAATTCGCGAACGCAGCTTCTTTTTCGAATTCCGCACACTCTTCGGTAAGAGCCCCTTTTGCCTTCAGCCTCTGAAGGAGAGCGGGCTTTCCAAAAACGATGTTACAGGTAGCCAGCCCTTGCCCGTTCTTTTGGACAAGAGTCGCGACAGGGAAGTCAAACTGCTCCAGCAGGAATCCTGCGACCGCTTCGCCATGGGACTTAAGCGCCAGATTGATCAGGTTATCGCCGTTTTCATTGACCCAAGACGCATCCAACTGCCGAGGCAGGAATACCTTGAGGCGTGCGAGATTTCGGTAGTACTCGACAGCTTCGCTCTCACCGGCGTAGATCTTCGCGGAATAAGGGAAGCTCAACAGATTGATCTCAACACTCCCGAGACCCGAAACGTCCACCTGCGGATAGCGAAGAAGCGCGTTGAAATACCCAAGCTGTCGATAAGACCCACGAGCCATCTCGGCCACAACGCTATCGAGCAAGGTCCGCCCGCTGGCGTCCTTCGCGTTGATGATCCTTTCAAAAGAAGGAATCTGGGCGAAGACCATCTTCAGCTCGATATCCACCGCTGAGGCCGTGAGGACCAGGCCTTTGATCAGGTGTTTTTCCAGATCGAGCTTCGGCCCAACCAGCGGCAAGGTTTGCTCGAGAAAGGTCCGGCACTTCTCGTCACAGTAGTCGCTCCCCAGCGCCGCGGAGACGAACCCATCCCCTCCCTGATCGAGGGCATTGAGGTCCAAGTTACCGTGTTTCAAGCGAGTCAGAAGACTCAAGCCCTCGATGCTATAAGCACGGGTCAAGCAGGTCAGAGCCGTCTTTCCGTTTTGCCCGATGAAATTGAGATCCACGTCCGTGGTCGCATAGATCTGGCTCATCTTGTTGAGATCCTGAGCGCAGGCCGCGACTACAAAATCTTCAGAGGCCTGGGAAAGAGTCGGCAAGAACAGCGAGAAAACGAGAGCTAAGCTTGGAAATTTCATGGCACCACCGGAAGGGATCAGATGCGTTCGGTGGAATTGATCACCAGCCACGTAATCCCTTCCGGCCACGCTGGAAACACACTTGGCTGCGGCGCAATCTTCATCTGGTGCTGCCAGGAATAATAGATCGACGCCTCGGTGGAGAGGTTCGGCCGGGGCCCGAGGTCGCCCGAAACCGCGCGATGCCCGAGCTCAAAGCGCGTTTCCCGCGCATCGATCAAACCATGGGTCAGAAACTCCACCTCGCTGCCGGGGCGCCCGGGCTCGTCGCCGATCGTGGTTCTCACCGTGAGCTGGAGCGGCGCGACTTTCGGGAGCCAGGTTTCGAAGTCCTCACCTGAGGCGAGGCGCACCCGCACCGGGAGCTGCCCGAAGTCGTAGAGCGAGACCTCGCTCCAGTCCTCCTGCAGCTGACTGAGATTGCGCCACATCGTCGCGTTGCCCGCATCTTCGAGGTAGGCCGAGGAAAGAAGCCTGACCCCCCCGCGCTTGAGCTCGAAGGTGACGTAATAAGAGCTCGTTATTCCGGGGTAGGTGAATTCGAAGATCTTCTCGGTCCGGAAGCTGCCATCCGGCTGCACGGGATAGAGCTTGGCCTCGGACTCGCACGTCTTCTCATAGATGCCGCAATCGCGCACCCAACGCACTTTGAGCGAAAGCTCCTCGAGCGGGATCGCGCCGTAATTGATGATCCTCCCCTCGACGGCAGGGACGCGCAGCTTCGCCCCGCCCATGGCCGAGGCAGAGGGCGTCGTGCTCAGCACGACGCCGAGAGCGAGCAAAACAAACGAGGCGAGGCGTCCATAGAACATGATCAGATCCCCTTTTCTACCTCGACGCTAGTTCAACTCGCCCGAGGAAGGGGACTCCGATCAGTGACGGAATGGCGAAATTCCGTCAGCGTTAGAACTTCATCTCCGGCACATCGGCGGGAATCGTAAGTTTCGCGGCCGTCGCCTTGCGGATCTCCTCGGCCGTGATGCCCGGCGCGCGCTCGCGCAGGACGAGCCCCTCGCGCGTGACTTCGATCACGGCGAGCTCCGAGACGATCTTGTTGACGCAGCCGATGCCCGTCAAAGGCAGGGTGCACTTCGGAAGGATCTTGCTCGAGCCGTCCCTGGCCACGTGCTGCATGGCCACGACGACGTTCTTGGCGCCCGCGACGAGATCCATCGCGCCGCCCATCCCCTTGACCATCTTGCCGGGGACCATCCAGTTGGCGATGCTGCCGGTCTCATCGACCTCCATCGCGCCCAGGATCGTCAGATCCACCTTGCCCGCGCGGATCATCGCGAAGGAGTCGGCGCTCGACATGTAGGCCGCGCCCGGGATGACCGTGACGGTCTCCTTGCCGGCGTTGATCAGGTCCGCGTCCACCTCGTCATCCATCGGATACGGGCCGGTGCCCAGAATCCCGTTCTCGCTCTGCAGGACGACGGACATCCCGTGGGGAATGTAGTTCGCCACGAGGGTCGGAATCCCGATCCCGAGGTTCACGTAATAGCCGTCGCGCAGCTCGCGCGCGATTCGCTGGGCGATCTGTTCACGAGTGAGTGCTGGCATCTTATTTCCCCCTCACGGTGCGGCGCTCGATGCGCTTCTGGTAGTTGGTTCCCTGGAAGATCCGTTTCACGTAGATCCCGGGAAGATGAATCTGATCCGGATCGAGCGCGCCGACCGGCACGAGCTCCTCGACCTCGGCAATCGTGATCCGCCCGGCCATCGCGCAGAGCGGATTGAAGTTGCGCGCCGTCTTGCGGAAAACGAGGTTCCCCATCGCGTCCCCGCGCCAGGCCTTGACGATCGCGAAGTCCGCGGTCAGCGAGCGCTCGAGCACGTACTTGCGTCCGTCGATCTCGCGCACTTCCTTGCCATCGGCCACGACCGTGCCAACGCCCGTCGCGGTGAAGAAAGCCGGAATGCCCGAGCCCCCCGCGCGTAATTTCTCGGCAAGCGTTCCCTGCGGAGTCATCTCCACCTGCAGCTCGCCCGAAAGCATCAGCGTCTCGAAGAGCTTGTTCTCGCCGACA
This sequence comes from Oligoflexia bacterium, assembly GCA_023700925.1. Taxonomy (GTDB): domain Bacteria; phylum Bdellovibrionota; class UBA1018; order UBA1018; family UBA1018; genus JAMPXJ01. The sequence goes on from JAMPXZ010000002.1 coordinate 9,795, forward strand.
TAGCTCGAGATCATCTTCTTGACCTGACGCTTCTGCAGCATCAGCCCGATGCCGAAATCATCCACTCCCGCGTTGTTCGAAATGCAGGTGAGATCCTTGATCCCCTTTTCGACCAGCGCGGCAATGCAGTTTTCCGGAATTCCGCAGAGCCCGAACCCGCCGATGGCGAGCAGAGCGCCGCTGGGAATGTCCTTCACGGCTTCCCGGGCATCCTTAACGACCTTGTTTAGGCCTTGAGTCATAGTTGTCTTCCCCCGAAATGGTGCTTGGAACCCCTTCATTTGCCACCAAAACCGCGTGAGGCGCAAGAGGCGCGTGCGCGAAACCGTGATTATGTTGGGAAATTAAGTCCCAAGGTCCGCAAAGAGCGGCGTCGAAAGGTAACGCTCCCCGAACGAGGGAATGATGACGACGAGAAGCTTGCCCGCGGACTCGGGCCTTTGAGCGACCTCGAGCGCGGCCCACATCGCCGCGCCCGAGGAGATCCCGCCCAGGATCCCCTCTTCGCGGGCCAGACGCCGGGCCGTCACGAACGCATCCTCGCTTTTCACGCGGATGACCTCGTCATAGATCGCCGTATTGAGCACCTCGGGAACGAAGCCCGCGCCGATCCCCTGAATCGGATGCGGCCCCTTCGCGCCGCCCGAGAGCACGGGCGAGGCATCCGGCTCGACCGCCACGCAGCGGAACGAAGGCTTGCGCGCCTTGAGCACCTCGCCCACTCCCGTGATCGTGCCGCCCGTACCGACGCCGGAGATCAGGATATCCACGCGGCCATCAGTGTCGCGCCAGATCTCCTCGGCCGTGGTCGCGCGATGCACGGCCGGATTGACGGCGTTACGGAACTGCTGAGGCATGAAGTACCGCTTCGGGTCCGAAGCCACGAGCTCTTCGGCTTTCTTGATCGCGCCCATCATCCCTTCGGGCCCCGGCGTGAGGATCAGCTCCGCGCCGTAAGCCCTGAGCAGCATCCGCCGCTCACGACTCATGGTCTCGGGCATCGTGAAAGCGCAGCGGTACCCGCGCGCCGCGCACACCATCGCAAGCGCGATCCCGGTATTGCCACTCGTCGGCTCGATGATGATCGTGTCGGGCCCGATGACGCCGGACTTTTCCGCCGCCTCGATCATGGCGAGGCCGATCCGGTCCTTCACGCTGTGAGCGGGGTTGAAAAACTCGAGCTTCGCCACGACCTCGGCCGCGCACCCTCGCGCGAGGCGCTGAATCCTGACGAGCGGAGTGTTGCCGATGAGCTGCGTGATATCGGTCGCTATTTTCATACGTCCTCGTTTCAAAGATCCTCAAATCGGATGACGCCCGATTCGGCGCCGCGCCGGGGCTCTCGGCGCTTGGTCCCCTTGCGGCCCGGAGGAACCGGCGCCGCGGAGCCGCCTGTGCGCGCCTGCTCGGCCTCGAGCTTGCGAAAGTGTTTCAAAAACAGATTGCCTTCAGGGAGCGTGGCGAGGATCCTCCGCTCGGCTTCCATCGGAGCGAGCCGCTGCCCTTCCGCATAAAGCTCCTCGAAGATCACGCTCGTCGCGCCAACAGCGAGCGACGGAAAAGCTCCCTCATCCACCTCGCCGAACGCGACGATCAGCAGGCGCTGCCAGAGTTCGCGGAGCGCGCGCTCGTACACGGCCTCGTTCGCGCGCCCCTTGAGAGCCGAAAGCCGCTTGAGCTCCTTGGTCGAGAGCGGGGATTCCCCTTCGAGGATATCGAGAATCCGCCGAGCCGGGGCGCTCAGCGCCTCGCGCGCCACTCCCTCGGGATTCAAGCGCCGCAGCATCGCCACAAAAAGCGGTCGCGAGAAGTAAGTCGCTCGCCCACGGTACCACTTCGTATAGACAACCTTACGTGTCGTTGAGAGCTCGCCGCGCAGGTTCCAAAGGTCCGCCACCCCCTGATCCCCACTCTCGTCCCATTCCCACCGCATCTTCTTGCGCGGATGAAAATGGGACCACAGCGAAGCAGGCTCTTTACGGTTATCTATCGGAAACACCAGAAGAATTCCGGATCGATCAATTGCGCTAATGGCTGATCTCGAGTTCATGAGTCGACGGCTTCCCCCACTTGGACTGCTTATCTAAATCCTGAAAGCAAGCCAAGAGCCGCCCCATCCCTGATCAAACAGGTTGACCATATTGACGCACCACACTATATCAGTGCTCGTCACCTTCCAACAAACAGGAGCCCCCCATGCGCCTCGCCCGAGGAATGATTGTCGCCCTAGCCGCCCTTTGGGTCATGTCAGCAGCCCGTGCCGAAACGGTCAAAATGGATCTGAATGAGATCCAGGCCTACCTCGATTCGGTCAAGGCCACCGGCAACTGCCTGGTCGAGACCCGGCGCTACCAGAATGAGTTTCATTGGGAGCGCCTTTCCGTAAAACTCACCGACCGTTCAACCAGCGACAGCGCTGCGGCCCAGCTCAGCGACGCCACTCTGTCGGGAAGCACGGTGGATCTCAGCCAGGCCAAGCTCAAGCGCCAGCCGGTCCAGGTCTTCACGTACACGAAGAGCTACCTGCAGTCCCAGCTCTCGAATCTTCGCGACTTCGTCACCGTGCAGCTCGTCACCACCGCCGACAACATGCTAGTGCGCGCCAGCATCATCGAAGAGAGCGAGGAACGGGGCTGGTTTAGCGTGAAGACCAAGGTGATCTCCCGTTTTGTCTGCGAAAACCGCTGACTCCTTTGAAAGGAACCGCCCCATGAGAACAAGGACCCTGGCCCTGCTCGCCCTGACCTCTTCCGCCCTCGCCCTCGTCGCCTGCAACAACGAGGAGGCGGCCAAGCTGACTGAAGCGCGCCTCAGCGAGGTCGGCGTTCACGTGAAAATCGATCCCACTCTCGCTCCCCCGATGATGGAGCTGCTGGCGAACGACTTCATCACCCTCACTCGAACGCAGGACCAGATCGCGCGGGCCGACAGCCGCGCCAGGGAAATCTTCAGCACCCACGAAGGCGGCACCGTCCTCAAGTACCTCAACACGCGCCTGCGCTACTTCATGCCGGCGGCCTCGGACGAGTTCCTCCTTCAGCGCTGCACCCTTCCACGCGAGCTGCGGTACTCGGACTTCCTGGGCGGGGAGGAAGAACCGAGCGGAATGCTCACGGCCGCCGCGAAATCCGAAATGGGCGCCGCGAACATCGGCGCCGCCGTCTGGCTGCTGGCGGTGGTCAACGACCTCCAGGTTTCCTGTCGGATCGGTGATACCGAGTTTCCGGTCGACGGCACCCGCGCCGGCCTGATGATGTTCGGGCCCGGCTACAAGGCCGCGGAGAAGATCATCGGCCCGCTGAAGATCAAGCTTCCCCCCGAGTATCGCCAGGCGATCCTCGTGCATGAGGCGCGGCACTCGGACTGCCCGAGCGGCCTGACCGAAGATGACATCGCGGTCGCGCGCGCTTCGCGCAACGGCTCGGAGTTCGACCGCAACTACGCCGGCCGCCAGTGCGGCCACCTCCACAAGCTCTGCCCCGCCGGCCACAGCCTCGAAGGCATTGCCGCCTGCGATGACGTCGTATACGGCGCCTACTACATGGGCGCGGTGTTCTCGGCCGCGGCCGCGAGCTACCTGGGGGACACCGATGACGGGAGGAGCGGGATCATCAGCAAGGCGAGCATCATGAGCGCGTCGGCCGCGGACTCGTTCGGACGCCTTCTCGTTGACGCGGAGAACGGCAAGCTCGAGCTCGGCAGTACGAGCGAGGTGCGCCCGGCCCACGGCTCCCGGGAGCGCTGAGCGATGCGTCTGAACAAGAAGGTCCTCGGGGTGGCCCTGCTCCTTGCCGCTTCCGTCGCGGTCGCGATCGCGATTGCCGTGTACCTCGGGACCCGAAGCGCGGACACGGTTCCCCCCGAAAACGCCGGCACCACCACGGCCACGCCGGGAGACACTTCGGCGCCTACCGGGACGGCCAGTTCCACGGGGGCCGTTGGCGCCCATAGTGCGGCAGTTGCCCCGAGCGGCGCGAGCGACTCGCCCCGCGAGGACATCACGATGGCCGAGGCCGAGGCGCTCTTCCGCACCCCGCTTCGTTCGCCCTCGCTCGGCACGATCCGAGAGGAAACGGCCCGAGACCCGCACGTGACGCCGCCGACGCTGCTTTCCTTTGGAGCGGAGCTCGGTGCGCGGCTCACGGTCGCCGCCCAGTCCGAGGCCAAAGGCCTGGAGTTCCTCGATCAGCTCCAGGAGTGCGTGACAACGAACGCCGAAGCCCGGACCGCGCCCGCGGCCCAGGCGATGTGCCTGATTCACGGCAAGTGGCTCACGCAGCGCCAGCCCGGACTCAAGGGGAAGTTCGAGGAGCTGCGCGCGCAGGCCGGACCGGAGGCGCAGTCGATCTTCCGCATGATGACCGCGGGCGTCAGCGGCCCGACCGGCAACGGGCCTTGAGTTTCGCGCGCGGGTCAATTACCTGTCAGTAATGCCCGCAGCCGACTGGCCCCTGCAAAAACGACTCGCGTCCGGCCCCGATGGCGGCCCGGATCTTTTGGACCGTTTCCTCGACTACGTTCGCGAGAAAGGCCTGGAGCTCTACCCCGCGCAGGAAGAGGCGATCCTCGAGCTCTACTCCGGCAAGAACGTCATCCTGAATACCCCGACGGGTTCCGGAAAGTCGCTCGTCGCGACCGCGCTGCATTTCGAGGGCCTCGCCCAGGGGCGACGCTCCGTTTACACCTGCCCGATCAAGGCCCTGGTGAACGAAAAATTCCTGCAGCTCTGCCGCGATTTCGGCCCCGAACAGGTCGGGATGATCACGGGCGACGCCTCGGTCAATCCCGGCGCTCCCATCATCTGCTGCACGGCCGAGATTCTCGCCAACGACGCCCTCAGGCACGGCGCCGACGCCCCCGTGGAAGACGCGATCCTCGACGAGTTCCACTTCTATGCCGACCGCGAGCGCGGAGTGGCCTGGCAGCTCCCGCTGCTCGCGCTGAAGAAGACGCGCTTTCTGCTGATGTCAGCGACCCTGGGCGATACCGAGCGTTTCGAGAAGGCCCTGACCGCGCTCAACGGACGCGAAACCGTCGTCGTGCGTTCGGGCGAGCGTCCCGTGCCGCTCGACTTCGAATACCGCGAGACTCCGCTCCACGAGACGATCACCGATCTCGTCGTGCGTGGGCTTTCTCCAGTTTATCTCGTCAACTTCACCCAGCGCGAATGCGCCGAGCAGGCGCAGAACCTGCTCTCGACCGACTTCTGCACCAAGGACGAGAAGCGCGCGATCACGGAGGCCCTTTACGGTTCGCGTTTTTCGAGCCCCTACGGCCACGACGTGCAAAAACTCCTCAAGCACGGCGTGGGGATCCATCACGCGGGCCTTTTGCCCCGTTACCGCGTGCTCGTTGAGAAGCTGGCCCAGAAGGGCCTGCTCAAGGTCATCTGCGGAACCGACACGCTGGGGGTCGGCGTCAACGTCCCGATTCGTACCGTCCTTTTCACCAAGCTCTGCAAGTTCGACGGCGAGAAGACGACGATCCTGAGCGTCCGCGACTTCCAGCAGATCGCCGGCCGCGCGGGACGCCGCGGCTTTGACACGCGCGGCGCGGTGGTTGTCCAGGCGCCCGAGCACGTGATCGAAAATCTCCGGATGGAGCAGAAGGCGGGCGGAGACGCGAAGAAGCTTCGCAAATTCGTCAAACGCAAGCCTCCCGAGAAGGGCTTCCTTCCGTGGAACCTCGAGACCTTCCAGCGCCTGAGTCAGGGCCAGCCCGAGGCGCTCGTCTCGCGGTTTCGCGTGAGCCACGGAATGCTCCTCCAGGTCCTCGGCCGCGAGAACGAGGATGGCTGCCGCGCCATGCGCGAGCTGATCCGCGCTTCCCATGAGGGGCCGGGAAGCCAGAAGAGCCTGCGCAGAACGGCCTTTCAGCTCTTCCGCTCCCTGGTCGAAAAAAAGATCATCACGCTCGGCCCCCTGCGCGTGAACGTGGACCTGCAGGAGGACTTCTCCCTCAATCATGCCCTATCGCTTTACCTCGTCGACACGCTGGAGCGGCTCGACCCGGAGTCGCCCGACTACGCCCTGAACGCCCTCACGCTCGTCGAGTCCATCCTCGAGAACCCCGAACTGGTGCTCCGCAAGCAGCTCGATCGGCTCAAAGGCGAGAAGGTCCGCGAGCTCAAGGAGCTCGGCATGGAATACGAGGAGCGGATGGAGGAGCTCGAAAAGCTCGAGTACCCCAAGCCCAACCGCGATTTCATCTACGCCACCTTCAACGAGTTCGCCGCCAGGCACCCTTGGGTCGGCCAGGAAAACATCCGGCCCAAATCCATCGCGCGGGAGATGTACGAGAATTTCCAGGGTTTCGGCGAATACATCCGCGACTACGAGCTCCAGCGCGCCGAAGGATTGCTCCTGCGCTACCTCTCGGATGTTTACAAAACGCTGGTCCAGACCGTGCCCGATTACGCGAAGAACGAGGAGCTCTTCGCGATGATCGACTACTTCGGGTCGATGCTGCGCACGGTGGACTCGAGCCTCCTGGACGAATGGGAAAAGCTCCGTGATCCTTTGGCCGCGCTGGCGCCGCGGGAGGAGACCCCACCCGACCACGGCGGCAAAGCCCCGAAGCAGAACCGCAAAGCCTTCACGATCCAGCTTCGCAACGAGATTTTCCGTTTCCTGCGCGCCCTTTCCTGCCGCGACTTCGCGCTCGCCGCGACCTGGCTGCTCCCGCCCCAGGACGAACCCGAATGGAACGCCGAGCGCCTCGAACGGACGCTCAAGGAGTATGAACGCGAGCACGGGCGGCTGCGGACCGACACGCCCGCGCGCGGCGGCCAACACACCCAGATCGACTCCTCCGCTCCCGCGGAATGGATCGTCACTCAGACCCTCGTGGATGCCGAAGGCCATAATGACTGGGAGGCCGTCTTCGGCTGCTCGCCGGACAAGCCGGGTTTGAGGCTCATCGCCCTCGGTCCGATCGGCGCCGCTGCGCCCCTATGAAGTCGCGGCGAGGCAGGACTCTTCCGGCACCACATCCGCCGCGGGAGCGCCGTACCGCGGCAGGGTGAACGAAAAGATGCTTCCCCCCTCCGGGCGGCTGTCCACCCAGATGCTTCCGCCATGGGCCTCGACGATCCCCTTGGCGATGTAGAGACCGAGCCCGGTTCCATGACCAGGGCGATTCCCCCGCTGCCAGTAGCGTTCGAACACCAGGGGCCTGAGATCCTCTGGAATGCCCGCTCCGCGATCGATGACCCGGAACAGCACCGTGCTCCTGAGCTCCACCACCTCGATCGAGACGACTGAATCCGTGGGCGAGAACTTGATGGCGTTACCGACCAGGTTGCAGAGCACCTGACACAGACGATGAGAGTCGCAAAGGAGAGTGGGCTCCGCCTCGGGTGGGCGGACCTCGAACGTGACCCGTCTTTCACTCGCCGCAGGTTCAAGGAGCTCGAGCGCTTCGCGAAGGATGCCACCCGCCTCGGTTTTCTCAGGCTCAACCGTAAGCTGCCCCGCTTCAAGGCGCGAGGCATCGAGCAGATCACCCACGAGCCGATCCATCTGGTCGGCTGCCCGACGCATCAGCTCGGCTGAGCGAAGCACCGGCTCGCAGTCCTCCTTGCCCGCAACCGCCCGAGCGGTCATCACCGAGTTCATCTTGATGACGCTGAGAGGGTTTCGGAGGTCATGCGAAACCAGGGCGAGCATCTCTTCGCGCGTCCGGATCGCCTCGCGCAGGGCCGCTTCGGCCTCCTTGCGCGCGGTAATATCGATATTCACCCCACGCATGCCGATCGGACGCCCCCTCCGGTCGAGCACCACCTGGCAGCAGGCTTCGACCCAGATGACCCGGCCCCCCTTGGCGATCCAGCGGAACTGGACGACGCCGCCCTTGCCGCCCCGGAGCACGGCCTCCAGCTCCCGGAGGGCGCGTCGCCGATCCGCAGGATGCAGGATCCGAAGCCAGAAATCCCTGTGAGAGAGCCATTCCTCCTCTCCATAGCCGAGCATCTGATAGGTATAGCGGCTGAGGAAATCCTTGCGGCCCTGCTCCTCGTCAGGCTCCAGCCACTTTTGCCAGATGATTCCCGGAATGCTGGAGATGAGCTCGTCGACCTCGCTTTGAGATTTCGGTAAAACCACTTCTCACTCCCTTCAAGTCAATCCCCCGGTTCTATGACGCGTGTCATCCCTACCCTTTGACGGCCGGCTGGTCCAGCAAAAAGTTGCCATGGCCTCCGGTACACATTAGAAAAGCGGTATGAAACGTCTCGTCCTTCTCTTACTGCTCATGGGCGCCCCCGCTGTCGCGGCGCCCCCTCCCTCCCCGCAGCTACCCGATCTCGTTGAGAACATCCTCCCGGGCGTCGTCAACATCAGCTCGATCACGGTGCTCTCGCAGCCGGCTTTCGGAATGGAAGAATTCCTCCTGTTCTGGGGCCTGCCGCAGGAACGCAGGCAGACCCAAACGTCCCTCGGAACCGGGTTCATCATCGACAAGGACGGCTTCGTCATCACCAACGCGCACGTGATCCAACATGCGACCGAGGTGAACGTCACCTTGCTCGACAAGCGGCAGTTCCGGGCACGGATCGTGGGCCAGGACCAGAAGATGGATCTCGCGTTGCTGCAGCTCCGGGACAAGGAGCGAAAGATTCCCGAAAAACTCGTCCCGGTACCGCTCGGAGACTCCGATCGCGTCCGGATCGCCGAGCCCGTTTTTGCCGTCGGCAACCCCTTCGGCCTGCAGCACACTGTCACCACTGGCATCATCAGCGCGAAGAACCGCACGATCGGCCAGGGACCGTTCGACAACTTCCTGCAGACCGATGCGTCGATCAACCCGGGCAACTCGGGCGGCCCGCTCTTCAACCTTAGCGGCGAGGTTGTCGGGATCAATACCGTGATTTTTTCACGGACCGGCCAAAGCGGAGGTCTGGGCTTTGCCATCCCCGTTAACGAGGCCAAGCGCCTGTTGCCGGATCTCAAGCGTTATGGCCGCGTACCACGCCCTTGGCTCGGGATACTGGGCGAAAAGATCAGCGAGCCGATGGCGGCCCACTACGACCTGCCCGTTTCCAAAGGAGTCCTGGTCTACAATCTCGTCAACGGTGGCCCGGCTGATCGCGCGGGTCTCCGTCGTGGGGATATCGTGGTCACGATCGACGGGACCGAGGTCGAGGAATCTTTTGACATCGAGCGCAGCCTGGCCAAGCGCCGGCCTACCGACACGATTGTACTGAAAGTCCGGCGCGCCTCACGGACGCTGAACGTCAAGATGAAGCTCGAGGAGCTTCCTCGCCTGGAGACTGTTCCAAGAGGGATTTTATAATGGAAAGCCGGAAAGCATCGCCGGGCCGCTGGAGCCCGTTGCCGTTGGATTATCTCAAGATGGTCAGCGAGGTCTTCGCGACCAACTTCGACGAGGGGCTTCGGGCCTTCGCCAAGGTGGGACGGGGCAAGCCGAGATTCGAGGCCTCGGGCAAGATCTTCATCAACGAGATCCAGCTCTGCATCTCGCTCCTGCGCGAGGGCCAGCTCTCGGCGACGAGCGTCTACGCGAGCTGCGACTATGATCCGCGCGCCAGCGCGCCGACGATCGAGGAGCTCCTCGCCGCCTGCGTGGACGCGGCGGGCTCGCTCTTCCAACAGCTCCTCGTCCCCGGCGATAAAAAACGCCTCGAACAGCTCGCGGACGAATCGCTCTCGTCCCTCGACAAGGTGCCGTTTGACTGGACGTTGATCCAGATCGAAAAGCACAAGATCTACCTCAAGATCGACAAGGCGAACCCTTCACTCGATCAGCTGACCGACGAGTGGCTCGCCAAGAATGATCCGCAGCTCAAGAGGCGCGCCCAAGACGAGGAAGAGGCCACCCAGGACCGCTTCTTCACCGGTCCCAAGAATGTGGGCACGAAAAAACCGGGCGACGACGATTTGCACTGAGCGACGGCCGTCGCCGGAACCGCGAGCCGTTTAGCAGAGCTCCAAACCCGCTTTCAGATCCGCGATCAGCTCATCCGCGTTTTCGATGCCGACGGAAACCCGGATCAGACCGTCGGTGATCTTCGCCTGAAGCCTTTGTTCCCGGCCCATGCTCGCGTGAGTCATCGAGGCCGGATGTTGAATCAGGCTCTCCACGCCCCCCAGACTCACGGCGAGCTGAAAGAGCTTCACCGAGTTCATCAGCGTCTTGCCCGCTTCGAGGCCACCGCGGAGCTCGCAGGCGATCATCGCGCCGGCGCCTTTCATCTGTTTCTGCGCCAGCTCGTACTGCGCAAAGCTCCGTAGTCCGGGGTACGCGACCCACGCCACCTTGGAATGTCCCTCGAGGAACCGTGCCACCTTGAGCGAGTTCTCACTCGAGCGCTGCAGCCGGAGTTCCAGCGTCTTCAATCCCCGATGAACGAGAAAAGAGTTGAACGGATCGATCACGCCGCCGGTTTGATTCAGAATCTTGCGGAACTGGCGGTAACGAGCCTCATCCTTCACGACCACGACGCCGGCGACGACGTCAGCATGACCGTTGAGGAACTTGGTCATACTGTGAAGGATGACATCCGCGCCGAGCTCGAACGGCCGCTGAAGCAGCGGACTCATGAACGTGTTATCCACGACGACGAGCGCGCCGCCGCGATGCGCGATCTCGGAGACCTTCTGGATATCGGTCAGCACGAGCGTGGGGTTGCCCGGCGTTTCCACGTAAACGACCTTGGTATTGGGTTTCATCGCCCGTTCGACGTTTTCCGGAACCGAAGTGTCGACGAAGTCAGTCTGCACGCCGAACTTCCCGAAAATCCCGGAAAGAAGCGTTGTCGTCGGACCGTAAACCGACTCCGAGCAGATCACGTGATCGCCAGCCGAGAGCAGCGCGGCGAAAACCGTGTGGACCGCAGCCATTCCGCTCGCGCAGCCCAGGGCATGAGAACCGCCCTCGATCACCGCAATGGCCTTCTCCATCGCCTCGACCGTCGGATTCCGCATCCGCGAGTAGATGTAACCATCCTCCTCGCCTTTGAAGAGGCGCGCGCCGTGATCGACGTCCTTGAAGCGGAACGTGGAGGTTTGATAGATCGGCGGCACTACGCTGCCGAACTCGTACTCGTCGATCCCCGCGTGAACCAGCTGTGTCTCGATCGTGAAATCCCGGATGGTTTGCATGAATGCTCCTTCAGACGGACGGACATATGCCCGCCAGCCGGAAGGAGCAAGCGCTTACCGATCAACTCAGCGGTCGGATTTCGCGAGCAGTGCCGCGGCCCGCGAGATCAGGCCTCCGCTCAGCGACGGACTTGCGCCGGGCGTGGGACTGGCACCGGGCCCCGCCACGACCTCCATTTGCGCCACATCAGGAAGCGAGAGACCTGCGGGACCTTCGAAGATCATTCCGCAGGCCGGCTGATCGTTCGTGCAGGAGTTGGTCTTGATGCACAGAAGAGGTCCGTCGGTACCGACGGTAAGGTCGCAGCCGGTATCCGTGCGGTCAGCCGCCTCTTCGGTGAACTGCATGCTTTCCACCAGAAGACCACTCAACGACGGACTGAAGCGAAGGACGTAAACGGCCGGCGCGGCGCCGGGACTGGGCGAAGGCGTTGGAGTCGGCGATGTCTGCGCCGTGGCCCCGTAACCAAACAGAACAGCAGCCAGGGCGGCACAGCCGAGCGATCCAGCAGCGAACAGGCTAAGTTTTTTCACGAATAACCCCTCCTTCAGGAGATGAAACGGACACTAGCCGCCCAACGTCCTAGGAATGGGTGCACGTTTGAGGCCCGAGGCTAGAACCCCGCTTCACCCTCGTCGTCGAAATCACGCTTGATCGAGTCGATCAGGGAGTCGACGTTCTCGCCTTCGGACTCGAAGTCGTCCACCGACTCATCGAGATCGAGGTCATAGATCACCTTGGCGAAATCCTTGTCGCTCGCAAGGTCCTGACGAATCGCCTCAAGGTATTTGTCGGGATATTTGGCGACCAGCTCTTCGATATACTGGTTGAGCTTGCCTTCCTTGAGGATCACTTCCTTGCGTTTGATCTTTTTCCAATTCTTGATGTAGTGCAGGCGGCAGTAGCCGCCCGAGGTCGCCAGGCCTTCGCAGGCGACTTCGCGGCAGACCGACTCGGGGTCGACGGCCGGCGCCTTGGCCAGGGCTCTGGCCTCCTTGGCGGCCTTACCCTTGAGTGCGGTAGCCGGAACCGCGGGCTTCGCGACTGGGGCTACGGGCTTCGCGGCTGCACCCTTCAGCGGCGGCTTGGTGGCCGCCTTCGTGGGCTGAGGCGCCGGAGCGGCTTTGGCGCCGCCCTTCTTGCCCGCTGGCGCGGGAGCGGGAACGACCTGTTTTCCGGCCTTGGTCTGAGCCGCCACGTGGCCATTCTTTGCCGGTTTGGTGCCGTTCTTGGTCGCCGCAACCTTCGCGGATTTGACCGTGGGCACTTTGGCCGCCGCCGGCTTGGCCGGTTTGACCGCCTTGGTCTTGCTTTCCGGTTTTTTCTTGCCGAAGAGGGCTTCCTTGATCGAGGTCAGCTTGGAGCCCTTCTTCGCTGCCGACTTGGGCGCGTGCTTGGCGGCGGGCTTGGAAATTTTCTTGGCCATTCCTATAGGTCCCCTGATGTGACTGCGAAAATCCTGTGGTACGTTGTTTGGGTGCCACGCCGCAATAGCGCCGTCAAGAATTTTTCTCGAATAAGCTCGCCGCCTTTGGGTCGTCAGCGCCTCAGCGCCGGGCTCGTGGATCTGCACTTTCACGGGGCGTTCGGAATCGACCTCATGACCGCTTCAGAAAGCGAGCTTGAACGCTTGGCCGAGCAGTTGGGCGCCCACGGGATCGCCGCCTTCTGCCCGACGACGCTGTCGGACACCCCGGCGCGACTCCACACGGCGGTCAGCCGCCTTGGCCGGTGGATCTCGGGTCGCGCGACTCAGGCCAAGCGCTCCCCGGCCGCGCTCCCCCTGGGAATCCATCTCGAAGGCCCGTTCCTGCACCCGGAGGCCTGCGGCGCTCACCCGCCCTCCACCATCCGGACCCTTACGCTTACGGAGCTCGATAGCCTTTGGAAAGCGAGCCAAGGCACTCTCAAGATCCTCACCGTTGCTCCGGAGACCCTGGCACCGGCCCTCCTCAGGAAGCTCGTGGCCTGGTGCCGGCGCCGCCGGATCATTCTTTCACTCGGCCACTCGCGCGCCACCGAAGCCCAGGCCCAGGCCGCCTTCGAGGCCGGCTTCACCGGCGTGACCCATGCCTGGAACGCGCTTGCGTTTCACCATCGCTCGGCCGGCCCCCTGGGCGCCGCGCTGGGGCGCAAGGACGTTTACGTCGAGCTCATCCCTGACCTCGCCCATGTGAGCGCGACGCTGATTCGCTGGACCCGCCGTCTCCATGAAGGCTGCCCCGTCTGCTTCGTATCCGACGCCGTACCGGCCACGGGAACCCACGGGGAGTGGCAGCCCTTCGGCCCCCTGAAGGTCCGCTTCGAAAAAAATGCCTCGCGCCTTCCCGACGGCGCCTTGGCGGGAGGGGGGCTGCTGCTCAGCGAATCCTTCGGACGCTGGGTGCTCCGCGAGGCCACCGAGACCGGCCGTCCCGCGAGCGAAATCCTGAAGGAAGCCCTTCCCTGCGTGACCTCCGCCCCTCTTCGCGCGCTCGGTCTCAAGGCGTCACTGCTGGGCGCCCGCCGCGTCCGTTGGACCGTCTCGGACCGCGCGATCTCCTTGGAATGCGTTGCACAATCCCATAGATGTTAGCGGTTGACTCAGCGCTTAAGCCCGGCTAATGTCCTGCCCTCTGTTAACTCCGGTGGGCAACTGCGCGTAGTCATGCGCCGAAACCGGGGTCAGCGGTTGGAAATATGAGAATTCATTTACGCGAAATCACCGATCAGGAGACCGAGCTCGATTTCACCCAGGCTGACAAATGGGTGATCGACGCGGTCCAGAGCGTGGACGAGGACAAGACTCCCTCTCCCGCGCCGGCGTCCCTGCGTCCGGTGAGAGCGCACTTCAGCCTCCGGAAGGTCGACGACGTGATCGTCGTCTCCGGCGACGTCGACACGCAGCTGAGGCTCCTTTGCAGCCGCTGCGCGAACGCCTACCCTCTGGACTGTTCCGCTCACTTTTCAGGGCTTTACTGCCGCGACCCGGCGATGGCCGGGGTGGGACACCTCGAGGGCGCGGGCAAGCCCGCGGGCCAGAACAAGGGGTTCGCGCGGCATGCTCACGATTTCGAGGCCAGCGACGCCGAAAGCGGCGGCTCCGACCTGGATATCACCTACCTTTCACAAGATTTCATTGACCTGGGCGAAGTTCTGACCGAACAGTTACGGCTTCAGCTCCCGTTCCAACCCCTTTGCCAGGAATCCTGCAAGGGGATCTGCGCCAACTGTGGCGCGGACCAGAACACGGGGCGATGCGCGTGCTCGAAGATCAGGCCGACGTCGCCGTTTTCGGCGCTGCGCAACTTCAAGGCAGGGTCTTGAATTAACCCGTTAGTAACCGCTTTAAAGAAAGTTTAAGGAGAAAGAACCATGGCAACCCCGAAGAAAAAGATTTCCCGCAGCCGCCGCAACATGCGCCGCTTCGCCGCCGGCAACGCGCTGGAGAAGACGACGACCACCACGTGCCCGGCCTGCAGCGACCTCAAGCGCCCGCACCGCGTCTGCGCCTGCGGCCACTATGATGGCAAGGCCGTGCTTCCTTCGAAGAAAGCCGAGATCCAGGCCTGATTCAGTGGGAATGCCAGGGGCCTCACGGCCCCTGATCCCTTTCTTTCCATGAAGAAAAGCCTGCTTTCCTTCATTCCCACGGACCGGCTCGGCCGGACCCTTCGCCTGCACGCGACCCGCTCGGCTTCGGTGGCACGGCTGAAGTTCCTGAGTTGGCGAATCCACTACGACAGCCTGGCCTGCGGTTCCGCATGGCTGAGCCAATCCCCCCGCAACCGACGTCTTTCCCTGCCAGGGAGCCTGCGCGCATCGTGAGCTCACCTCGGCGTCCAGGAGACCTATGAGCACTCACGCGCAGTATGGTCCGCAGTACGCTTCCAAAATCACGGGCACCGGTTCCGCATTCCCTCAAAGAGTGGTGACCAACGAGGAGCTGATGAAGACCCTCGACACCAACAACGAGTGGATCCTCGAGCGCACGGGCATCCGTGAGCGCCGCATCTCGCGCCCAGGCGACCCCTCGGAGACCAACTCCTCGCTCGCCTGTCAGGCAGCGTTGCGAGCGCTCGAGATGGCGGGCAAACGCCCCGAAGACATCGACATGCTGCTGTTCTGCTCGGTGTCGCCGGATACTCCGGTGCCGATCTCCTCATGCTGGCTCCAGAAGAAGCTCGGCGCCACGCGCGCGTGGGGCATGGATCTCAACGCGGCCTGCTCGAGCTGGGTCTACGGCCTGGTGACCGCCGATCAGTTCATCCGCTCAGGCTACGTCAAGACCGCCCTGGTCGTGGGCTCCGAGGTACTGAGCACGATGACCAACTGGGAGGACCGCACCTCGGCGATCCTCTTCGGCGACGCCGCCGGAGCGGCGATCCTCGAGCGCACCTCCCCCGAGTCCCCGCATCGCATTCTGTCGAGCCATCTCGGCATGGATGGCAGCTATTACGAGCTTTTCAGCGTCGTGGCCGGCGGCTCGAACATGGAGGTGACTCCCGAAGCCCATGCTCAGAAGCTCGACAAGATGAACATGAAGGGCCGCGAGATCTTCAAGGTCGCCGTCAAGACGCTGGCCGACTACGCGACCAAAGCGGTGGAGGCCCAGGGGCTCAAGCTCTCGGACATCGACTGGGTGATCCCGCATCAGGCGAATCTCCGGATTATCGAAGCCGTCGCCAAGCGCCTCGACCTGCCCATGGACCGCGTCCTCGTGAACGTGGATCGCTACGGCAACACCTCGTCCGCCACCACGCCGACGATGCTTGACGAGGCGGTGCGTGACGGCAGGATCAAGCCGGGCCACATGGTACTGTTCGACGTTTTCGGCGCGGGCCTCACCTTCGGCTCGATGCTGATTCGCTGGTAATCACCGAAACGGAGAAAGGACCGTCATATGAAGAAATTCGTAGCGCTTTTTCCCGGTCAGGGCTCCCAGCACGTGGGAATGGCCAAGGATCTCGTAGCCAACTTCCGGGTAGCCGCCGAGGTTTTCGAGGAGGCCTCCGACGCCACCCAGCTTCATCTGAAGAAGCTGTGCTTTGACGGCCCCGAAAGCGACCTCACGCTGACGGAGAACACGCAGCCCTGTCTGCTTGCCGCTTCGGTTGCCGCGTTCCGCGTGGTGACGCATGAGCTGGGTTTCCGGCCCTCGGCCGTGGCCGGCCACTCCCTGGGCGAATACTCGGCGCTTGTCGCCGCGGAGGCCCTGCCGCTGGCGACCGCCGCGCGCTGGGTGCGTGAGCGCGGCCGCGCGATGCAGGCCGCGGTTCCCGCCGGCCAGGGCACGATGGCGGCGGTTCTCGGCATGGACGACGCGCTCGTCGAGAAGGTCTGCGCGGCGGCCACCGCCCAAGCCAAGGCCAAGCGCGCCTCGGGCGAGAACTCCGAGTTCAGGGTGGAAGCCGTCGTGGAACCCGCGAACTTCAATGCTCCGGGCCAGATCGTGATCGCGGGCTCCATCGATGCGATCCAGGAAGCGCTTGCCGTGATCAAGAGCGGCGAGCTGGGCTCGGGCAAGGCGATGCTGCTGCCGGTGAGCGCCCCCTTCCATTGCCGCCTGATGAGCAAGGCCCGCGACCGCATGGCGGAGCTCTTTACGCTCGCCACGGGCCCTGAAAAGGCGCGGACGCCGCTTTATCCCTATGTTCCCAATCGCACCGCCCGCCTCACGCAGGAGCCGGGCGCGATCTTCGAGTTTCTCGTCGAACAGGTCGATCACCCGGTACTGTGGAAGCAGTCCGTGACGACGCTGCTCGAAGCGGACTTCACGGATGCCGTCGAATTCGGTCCGGGCACGGTCCTCGCCGGCTTGAACAAGCGGATCTCCCGCGAAATCGGCAAACCCTGTGCCTCGCATGGCGTGGCGGATTCGACGGGGCTCAAGGCCCTGGAGACCGCCCTGAAAGGAACCCCATAATGCAAACCGGCGAAAGAAAACCCATCGCGGTCGTCACCGGCGCCTCGCGCGGAATCGGCGCCGCCATTGCCCTGCGCCTCGCGCGCGAAGGCTACCACCTCATCCTCAATTACGGTTCGAGCGAGGAGAAGGCGCGCCAGCTCCAGACCCTCATTCAGGCGGGAGGCGGCAAGGCCGAGCTGTGCCAGTTCGATGTCGCGAATTCGGCGCAGGTGAACGAGAAGTTCGACTGGATCGCCAAGACCTTCGGCAAGGTGAGCGTCCTCGTGAACAACGCCGGCATCTCGATCGACGGTCTGCTCATCCGGATGAAGGATGAGGACCTCGAAAAGGTGCTGTCCGTGGATCTCAAGGGCGCGATCTACTGCACCCGGGCCGCGGCAAACCACATGATGCGCGAGCGCAAAGGCAGCATTATCCAGATCTCCTCGGTCATCGGCGAGATGGGCAACGCGGGTCAGGGCGCCTACGCCGCGGCCAAGGCGGGTCTCATCGGCTTCAGCAAAAGCATCGCAAAAGAGCTGGGAAGCCGCCAGGTCCGGGTCAACGTGGTGACCCCCGGTTTTATCGCCACGGATATGACAGGGGTCTTGACTGACGCACAAAAAGAAGACATTCTGCGGACCGTCCCACTCGGATTCTTAGGCGAGCCTGAAGACGTCGCCGCCCTCGTTGCCTTTCTCGCGTCGCCCGCGAGCCGGTACCTCACCGGACAAGTCATCGGGGTGAACGGTGGGATGTACATGTAGTGTTTCGGATTGAGTGTGTGACTCCGGTTCCCCCTTTCAGTTACCGGAGTCGTCAAGGCGGTCCACGGCGTACGCGCCGGGCCCGCGAAGGCTAAAAGCCAAAAAGGTAGCAGAAAGCAGCTGAAAAGCGGCTGAGCTAAATGAGCTAAAAAGGAGATAGCGATGTCAGCTTCCGTAGAAGAAAGAGTCAAAACGATTATTTGCGATCAACTTGCCGTCGAGCCGGAGAAGGTCACCCAGACCGCCTCGTTCATCGACGACCTCGGCGCCGACAGCCTCGACATCGTGGAACTCGTCATGACGATGGAAGAAGAGTTCGACCTCGACATTCCGGATGAAGACGCCGAGAAGATGAAGACCGTCGGCGACGTCATCAAGTACGTCGCTTCCAAGGCTAACAACTAAGTCCACAAGAGGATGGGGATGACTGTTTCTAAATCCGGCCAAGATGGTTTCCGCCGTGTTGTCATCACTGGAATTGGAGCAGTCAGTCCCTTGGGCCTCTCGGCCCCGGAGACCTGGCGCAACGCCCTTGAAGGGCGTTCTGGCGCCGCCCCCATCGCTCTGTTCGACACCAAGGATTGCCCAGTCACCTTCGCCGCCGAGGTGAAGGGCTTTGATGTCACCCGTCAGGTCGGTCCCTTCCGGCCCAATCCCGCCACCCCGGATATCGTCACTCAGGCGGCCAACAGCAAAGAGGCCCGCCGCGTGGGCCGCTACGTCCACTTCGCGCTCGCCGCGGGGCTGGAAGCTTACGGTGACTCGGGCCTGGACACGCTTCGTGCCACGCTCGACCCCACCCGCGTCGGAGTGAATATCGGCGTCGGCATGGGCGGCCTTCCGGAGATCGCGGACGTCCACACCGAGCTGATGACCAAGGGTTATCGGCGAATCACCCCTTACTTCATTCCGCAGGTCATTCCGAACATGGCCGCGGGCCAGCTCAGCATCCTGCTCAATCTGCAGGGCCCGAACCTCTGCAACGTCACGGCCTGTTCCTCGAGCGCGCATTCACTCGGTGAATCCTTCAAGCAGATCCAGCGCGGCGACGCGGACATCATGTTCAGCGGCGGCGCCGAAGCGGTCATCTCGCCGCTCGGAATCGGCGGTTTTGCCGCGATGCGTGCGCTCTCATCCCGGAACGACGCCCCGGAAAAGGCCTCACGCCCCTTTGATGTCGGGCGCGATGGTTTCGTGATGGGTGAAGGCGCCGCGATCCTGGTCCTCGAGGAGTTCGAACATGCCCGCAGACGGGGCGCCAGGATTTATGGCGAGATCGTGGGCTACGGCCTCAGCGGCGACGCCTACCATATGACCTCCCCCGCGCCCGAAGGCGAAGGCGGCCGCCGCGCGATGGCGATGGCGCTCCGGGATGCCCGGCTCAATCCAGAGCAGATCGGCTATATCAACGCGCATGGAACGTCCACGCCCGCTGGCGACGTCGAGGAGGCCCGCGCGGTCGCTCGGCTCTTCCCCGATGGACGCCGCCACCTGCATATCAGCTCGACCAAGTCGATGATGGGACACCTCCTGGGTGCCGCTGGTGCGATCGAAGGCCTGCTGTCCATCCTAGCGATCCGCGAGGGTCGGATTCCGCCGACGATCAACCTGGACCAGCTGGATCCGGGCTGCGCGGAGCTGGGGCTCGACTTCACCGCCAACCGCACCGTGGAGAAGCCGCTTCAGTACGCGCTTTCGAACAGCTTCGGCTTCGGCGGGACCAACGCCAGCCTGGTCTTCGGCAGGGTCTGAGCCCTCGGCCTGGGGTCTACCCGAGACGCCGCGGCCGTGCTACCTTGACGGAACCGGACTCAATACGAAAGCGAGACTTGGAAGATGACCCCATCACCGACACAGACTCGGCACGTGCTGATCGCCTCGGATCACGCCGGCATCGAACTCAAAGCCGCCATTCAGACCGCGCTTCCCGAGTGGCGATGGGAAGACCTCGGTCCCATCAACGGCGGCCGGGTGGATTATCCGGATTTCGCCGAAAAGCTGGCGACCCGCATCTCCAACGGCGAAGCGCACCTCGGCATCCTGATCTGCGGGAGCGGCATCGGCATGAGCATCGCCGCGAACAAGATCAACGGCGTGCGCGCCGCGGTCGTGGAGAACCCGGTCTCGGCCCGGCTCTCGCGCGAGCACAACGACGCGAATGTGCTCTGCCTGGGCTCGCGCTTCATCGCGCCGGCTTACGGCGCGGAGATCGCCCGCGTCTGGCTTGAAACGCCTTTCAGCAACGACGACCGCCATCGCGGCCGCCTGGATAAGATCCAGAAACTGGAAAAGAAGAGGACCTGACGATGACTTCCCATTCCCAAAAGGATTTCCTGCGTGATCTTCAAACCGCTGATCCGGAGATCTTCGCGACCATCGGGCGCGAGCACGTGCGCGAGGAGACCGGTCTGGAGCTCATTGCTTCGGAAAACTACGTCAGCCGCGCGGTCCTCGAGGCGCAGGGTTCGATCCTGAACAACAAGTACGCCGAAGGTTATCCGGCCAAGCGCTACTACGGCGGCTGTGAGTTCGTCGATCAGGCGGAGACCGCGGCCATCGAACGCGTCTGCCGGATCTTCCAGGCGCCGGCCGCGAACGTGCAGCCGCACTCGGGCTCGCAGGCCAACATGGCGGCCTACCTGGCGCTCCTGAATCCGGGCGACACGATGCTCGGCATGAGCCTCTCTCACGGCGGCCATCTCACCCACGGCAGCCCCGTGAACTTCAGCGGAAGACTCTTCCGCGTCGTGAGCTACGGGCTGCACCCCGAAACGCACCGTCTCGACTACAATGAGATCCGCGCGCTGGCCTTGCGCGAGAAGCCCAAGGTCATCATGGCCGGAGCCAGCGCCTATCCGCGCGTCATCGACTTCGAGACGATGGCCCAGATCGCGCGCGAGGTGAAAGCACACCTCGTCGTCGACATGGCCCACATCGCGGGTCTCGTCGCGGCCGGCCTGCATCCCTCCCCGATTCCCCATGCGACGTACGTGACCTCGACGACGCACAAGACGCTGCGCGGACCACGCGGCGGCCTCATCGTCGTCGGCAACGGCGCGGCCCCGGGCGAGACGCTCCAGACCGCTGCCGACCGGCTCAAGGCGGTCAACTCCCAGGTTTTCCCCGGCATCCAGGGCGGACCGCTCATGCACGTGATCGCCGCCAAGGCCGTTTCCTTCGGCGAAGCGCTCACCCCCGCTTTCAAGGAATATCAGAAACACGTGATCGAGAACGCGCGAACCCTGGCCGAGACGCTCATGGGCCTCGGCTTCAAGCTGGTGACCGACGGGACGGACAACCACCTGATGCTCGTGGATCTGACCCAGACGCTCGACGGCTCGATCTCGGGCAAGGAAGCGGAAGGCTGGCTCGACCAGGCCGGAATCACCGTGAACAAGAACACCATCCCCACCGAGAAGCGCAGTCCGTTCGTGACGAGCGGCATCCGAATCGGCGTCCCGGCGATCACCACTCGCGGCATGGGCGCGGGCGAGATGAAGCAGATCGGCGGCTGGATCCAGCGCGTCTTGCAAAGCAAGGGCGACGCGACTGTTCTCGGCCGCATCCGTGGCGAGGTGCGCGAGCTTTGCGGGAAATTCCCGCTGTACGGCTGAACGGCGTCAGCTGAGCCAGCAGGTCCCCGGGGCGAGCCGCTGCATTTCGCTCTTGAAACCGTTGCGATCTGCAAGCATACACTTCCTGGGTGGATACATTCAAAAGCCGCATCGAGCAGCTGGAAGCGGAGCTGAGGGAGCACTCCCTTCGGGAGGCCCGTCTTCTTTCCGTTATCGAGAAGATCAACTCAGGCCTGTCCCTGGACGAGGTGCTGGAGCATGTTTTCAGCTCCTTTCACGGGCTGATTCCCTTTGACCGCATCGGGGTTGCCCTCATCGACGAAAAGGCCGGCACGGTCCACGCCCATTGGGCCAAATCGCGAGGCATTGAGCTGAAGATGTCCCGTGGCTACTCGGCCCCGCTCGCCGGAAGCAGCCTGCAGCAGGTCCTCGAAACCGGTGAGCCGCGCGTGCTCAACGACCTTGAGGAGTACCTCCGCGAGCATCCCGCCTCGCATTCCACCCGCCTCATCGTTGAAGAAGGGCTCAGATCCAGCCTGACCTGTCCGCTCTTCGCCATGGATCGGCCGGTGGGCTTCATCTTCTTTTCAAGTTCCCGAAAGAACGCCTACTCCTGCAATCACACGGAGATCTTCCAGCAGCTTTCGGGCACCCTCTCGGGCGCGATTGAAAGAGGGCGGCTCTACCAGGAGCTCTACGAGGCCAAGCTCCTTCGCGAGCGTCTCTCCCGGATCATCTCCCACGAGCTCAAGAACGCCCTCTGGGTCATCCAGACGGGGGTCGCGGTCCTCAAGCGCTTCGCCGAGGGCCTGCTCCCTGCCAAGCGTGCCCAGGTCCTCAGCTCGATGTCCAACGGCTGCGAGACGATGAACCGCCTGATCGACGATCTGGTCGAGTTTGACCTGGCTTGCGCCGGCCGCCTGACGATCTCCCCGAAGAGCGTCGATCTGCGAGAACTCCTGGACCAGGCCGCCCATTCGGGCCAGCTCCTGGCCAAACGCAAGAACATCGAGCTCAAGGTCGACGTGCCGGGTTCCCTGCCCAAGGTCGAGCTCGATCCGCTGCGAATCGGACAGGTCCTGAGTAACCTCCTCAGCAACGCGGCGAAGTTCTCCACGCCCGGCAGCTTCGTGTGCCTCTCGGCCGAGCCCGACGGCAGCACCGTTCGCATCGCGGTTTCGGATAACGGGCCGGGAATCCCGGCTGCGGAGGTCCCCAAGCTTTTTCAGGAGTTCGGCAAGACCTCGATCCGACCCACCGGCGGCGAGCGCAGCACGGGCCTGGGGCTTCTGGTATCGCGACACCTCGTCGAGGCCCATCACGGCACCATCGGCGTGGAGACGGCTCCGGGCCGCGGGACCAAGGTCACCGTCGTGCTTCCGCTTCGGCAGGCTGAGGCGGGATAAATTATAAGACTTTAAGGAGCTAGAGGAAACTTAACAGGCTCTCCGTGGGGCACGGCCCATCCATGGGCCTATTGGGCCTTCCTGGCAAACCCCACAGAGCCCACTAAGTTTCCCCCAGCTCCCAGCGTCTATTACCGCGAGCGACCAGTAGACAAGGTTGAAGGCCCGAGCGAGATCGGCTACAAGCAGTGCTGTGAAATGCCCATTCTGCTCCACGATCGATACGAAGGTCATCGACTCCCGGATGAACCAGCAGGGAGACATGATCCGGCGGCGGCGCGCCTGCCCGCGCTGCGAAGGCCGCTTCACGACCTATGAGCGCGTCGAAGAGGTGATGCCGGTCGTGATCAAGAAGGACGGCCGCCGCGAGGACTACAACCGCGCGAAGATCCTCGACGGGATCCAGAAGGCCTGCCAAAAGCGCTCGGTCCCCATGCAGAAAATCGAAGAGGCCATCAACTCGATCGAGAAGAAGATCCAGTCCTACGGCCTCAAGGAGATCCCGACCCGGACGATCGGCCAGATGGTCATGGCGCATCTTCAGGTGCTGGACAAGGTCGCCTATGTCCGCTTCGCCTCGGTTTACCGCGAGTTCCGGGATGTCGAGGAGTTCGTCGCCGAGCTTCAGGGCTCGCCCAACTCCGACTCCGATCCCACGCTTCTTGAGTTCCCGTTCGTCCAACCCACCCAAAGTGAAAGCAAAACATGAAATCCCGGCACAAAGCGCGCGAAGTCGCGCTGCAGATTCTTTATCGCTACGACGCGGCGGCCAGCTCGCCCGGTTTCCGGCCGCCCGCGGCCGCGGAGCTGGCGCGTGAGCTCCAGGGCCACTTCGCGCATTTTCAGACTCCGGAAGGTCTGCGCGAGTACGCCGCCCAGCTGGTCGCTGGCGCGATGACCCACGCCGCCGAGCTCGACCAGCTCCTCGAGAAGCACGCCTCGAACTGGAAGGTCTCGCGCATGGCGGTCATTGACCGCAGCCTGCTTCGGATGGCGGCTTACGAGCTCATTCACCTGACGCCCGACGTTCCGGCCACGGTCGTGATCGACGAAGCCGTGGAGCTGGCCAAGGAGTTCGGCAGCGCCGAGACCCCTGCCTTCGTCAACGGCATCCTGGACGCGCTTCGAAAGGCCGGCCAGCCGACAGCGTAAAGCCGTGCTTCGCGCCAACGGCTTCATCGCCCCGGCCGGAGCCGGCACTAATTGCCGAGCTTCCCGTCGCCCGGCGCGCCCGCTCTTGCGACCGTCCACGGTTCCCGGTTAAACTGGTCAAGTGAGGGCGGCCCCAAAACATCTCATCGACGGTTCGGCCGATCAGGCTCTTTTTGGAGGCGAGCTCCAGGGGCTGATCGTGACTTTCCATCAGAACGAGCGCCCGCTCCAGGGACTCGCCGGTTTGATGGACTGGCGTTTCCACGGAGCGATCTCACGCTGCCTGCGAAGCGGCGCCATCTCGGGAAAAGCCGGCGAATGCGCCTACTTCCCTTTCACCAGGAACGGCCGCACCTATCACCTTCTCCTGGCCGGCGCCGGCGCCACGAATGCCCCGGGCCAACGCCATCTGCCCCCTGATGAGACCATTCAAGCGCTCAAGCGCAATCTGGTATCCCTGAAGCTCGACCGACTCGGGATCTCGCGACACGACTTCGGCGACGCCTCCGAGGATTTCATCGCCAAGCAGTTCAAAGAGGTGCAGTTATGGATGGCGGAATGAAGAAGAACCCGGCGCTCGCCGCGCTCGCTCACTCGCTTCTTTCACGCTCCAAGTCGCTCGAACAGGAGCTCGCATCGAACACGCGAAGCATGCAGGAAAGCCTTCAGCTTCTGGGCTCGCTGGCGTCGGTGGCCCAGCAGAGCCTTCGGCCGCTGACAGCCGCGGCCCCCAACGCTGTTTCGGCCGCGTCCCCTGGCGCCGCGTCCGCGCAGGGCCTCGCGGGCACGACGCCGCAGAGCCGCGCAACCGCTCAAACGGCGCCTTCCGCGCCGCGCCCGACCCCCGTCACCGCGCACGCCGAATACAAGCCCGCACTCAAGGACCAGAGCGTGATCGATGCGCTCCTGGAATTTCACCGCAGCGCGATCGAAAGGCCGGCCCGGCCGCTCTCCTCCTTCGCGCCGCCCCTGGTGCCTGAAGTGGAGGCCAAGCCCAAGCAGACTCCCTCCTTCCGCAAAGGCCCCGGCGTGAGCTACCCGATCCTGCGCCCGACCAAGCCAGGCCAGGACCGATGATGACTGCTGACGATTCGGCAAAGGCCCCGAAATCCGAAGACTGGGTGGAGCGCAACGCGCACCTTTGGAGGCAGCTCAACGAGACGCCGGGCCCGGCCACGAACTTGCTGAAGCTCGGGATCCTGCGCGAAATCCATCGCACCGTGCACGCGCAGAAGTCGGGATCGCTCGCCAAAGGCCGGCGTGACGAGGCCCGACGCCTCGGCGAAATCGAGACCCGCGTCGAGGCGCTGCGCCAGCAGGCCAAGCTCGACGGCGAACTCGCCGAGCTGATCGGTCGGCCGCCCGCGGGCAAGAAGCGCACGCGCGTGCTGCCGGACTCGCTTTTTAACTTCATCGAGAAGGAAAAACTCGAGCGCTACGACCGACACTGGGAAGCAGCGCTCGCGGCCGAAGCCTGCGCGGCGGGCTGGCGTTTCTGGATCCTGGACGCCTGGGTACAGATTCCGCTCATCGAGCACTGGAGCGCGACCCTTTCGGAACAGCTCTGGCCACATGGCGTGCTGCTTTTCGTCGAAAGCGCGGGCTTCCTCGAAAGCCGCACCGACAACCCGGACGACGCGCTCTGGCATGGCCAATGGCTGGCCATTGTCGATCCCCGCTACGCCGATCCGCGGGATGTCACGCGCGGCATGGATCAATGGGCCGGCAGCACCGTCGCCGCTCCCTCGCCTCCTCACTGGAAGGCGCTCTACACGCCCAAGAGACTCTGAAGGACACTGCGACGATGCGGATCGTGGATTTTCTTTGCCAGCTTCTCGAGGCGCATGCCGAAACGCTCCGGCGGCTGGCCGCGCTGCTCGGAGAGGAGGCGCTCCTGGAGCTTCTCGAAAACGCGGGCGATACCGAGCAAGCCGTCCCCGAGCGGGGCGATGCCTTCATCGAGCGCACGGCGTCGCGGCTGCTCGCCCCTCAGCGCTCGGGAGGCTCGGCCTACCAGCAGCTCGAGGGCGCGGTTCACGAGTTCGGCCTTCCAGCCGTGCTCGAATTCCATCTTTGGGCCTACCCCCATTACCGCGCGTTCATCGAAAGCCCGATCGACCTGGAATCGCGTATCCCGGGGCCCGGTGGCGACACCGGCACGGCGCTCGTCGAGGAGGCCGTGGCGCAGGCCCAGGCCTGGGTCCGGCACCTTCCCCTGCCCTCGCAGCTCGGACTGCAGGCGGAGCGGGCGGCGCACGTACCGTGGCTGCGTTTCCGGACGAATGTCTTGAAACGGATCGGTCGGCGGCCGATGGGGCCGGTGTACTGAGCCTAGTACCGCGGCAACTAGATCTCCATCCAGTTTTTTCCGACCGCCGCGTTCACCTTCAGCGGCACCGAGAGCTTCATCCCGGAGTGACCGTCGCCCGAAGCTTCCATCACCGTGGTGACGAGCGCGAGCACCTCTTCGGACTCTTCCTTCGGGCAGTCGAGCACGACCTCGTCATGCACCTGGATGATGAGCCGGGAGCGGAGGCCCTTCTCGCGCAGCCGCTCGTCGAGCTCCACCATCGCGAGCTTCATCAGATCGGCGGCCGAACCCTGGATCGGCGAGTTCATCGCCATGCGCTCGGCGTTGGCGCGGACGGCGCCGTTGCGGGACCGGATGTCCGGGAGGGCGCGCTTGCGCCCGAGAAGGGTCGAGACGTAGCCGTTCTCACCGGCCTCGGCCACCTGTCGGTCGAGAAAGCGTTTCACCGCACTGTAGCGCTCGAAGTAGCGATCGATCGTTTCCTGCGCCTCTTTGCGAGGGATCTTGAGCTCCTGGGCGAGCCCGAACGCCGTCTTGCCGTACATCAGCCCGAAGTTGATGGCCTTGGCGATGCCGCGCTGGCGATCGTCGACCGCCTCGGGGGCGACCCGGAAGATCTCGGCCGCCGTCTGGCGATGCACGTCCTCGTCGTGGCGGAACGCGCGCAGGAGCTCCGGGTCCTGGCTCATGTGCGCCAGCAGCCGCAGCTCGATCTGGCTGTAATCGGCGGCAACGAGCACATTACCCGGCGATGGCACAAAAGCGCCGCGGATCCTGAGGCCGCGCTCGCTGCGGATCGGGATGTTCTGCAGATTCGGCTCCGAACTCGAGAGCCGCCCGGTCGCGGTCACCGTCTGATGAAAAGTCGCATGGATCCTGCCGGTCTTGCGATCGCGCATCTGCGGCAACGGATCGACGTAGGTTCCCTTGAGCTTGGAGATTTCCCGGTACTCGAGCAGCAGCCGGGGCACCTCGTGCAGGGGCGCCAGCGCCTCGAGAACCTGGGCGTCGGTCGAATAGCCGGTCTTGGTTTTGCCCTGAGTGGGCAGGTGAAGCTGCTCGAAGAGCAGCACGGCGAGCTGCCGGGGCGAGTTCAGGTTCACCGGTCCCTGAGTGTAAGCCGAGATCCGCTCCTCGATGCCGCGCAGCTCACGCGCGAACTCCTCGGAAAGCCCGCGCAGCCATTCAGTATCGATCGAGACGCCCTCGGATTCCATGCGCGCCAGGAGCGGCACGAGCGGCAGGTCCACCCGCGCAAAGACATCGAGCAACCGCTCCGTTTCGAGGCGTTCCCGGAGCTTGTGCCACAGGCGCAGCGCGATGAGCGCATCCTCGGCCGAATACCGGGTAGCCAGCTCGACCGGGAGCTGATCAAAGCAGAGCTGATCCTTCCCTTTGCCGCAGACCTGCTCGAACGTCAGGACCGTATAATCGAGGTAATGGGCGGCCAAGGTCGCCAGATTGTGACGTCCTTCGGGATCGAGCACATACGCCGCGACCATCGTGTCGGCGCCGATGCCATCGGGACGGAGGCCCTGCGCGAGGAGCACGCTCCAGTCATACTTGAGATTCTGGCCGATCTTCTTGTACCGGGGGTCTTCGAGGAACGGCTTCAGCGCCGCGAGCACGCGCTCGGCCGGGAGCTGCACCGGCGCCGGCGCCGCCAGCGTCGCGCGATGTCCGATCGGGACGTAGTAGGCGAAAGCGGGATCCGAACAGAAGGCGAAGCCGACGAGCTCGGCCTCGCGCGGGTTGAGCGACGTCGTTTCGATATCGAAGCCGAATTCCCGGGCTTTTTCGAGCGCGCGAACGAGCTCTTCGAGCTCCGCCTCCGTGCTCACCGTCCGGAAGAGCTTGTCCGGCCCGACCTGACCGGCCAGATCGAAGGCGGCGGTCGGGCGCGGCGCGGGCGCGAGAGTCTCGGGGCCTGCCGCGAGAAGCGCGGGCGCGATGACCGCCGGCACACCACTCGGAGGCACCAGCGCGGGAACCGCGGAGGCCGTCGCAGCCGTGGCGGGCCCGGAGGTCTCGGCAAGACCCTGCTCGGCATCCTTTTGCCAACGCGCCACGAGCGACTGGAAGTCCAGTGACAGGAGAAACTGCTGGCAGCTCGGCGTCAGGTGAAAGTGATAACGAAGCTCCTCATCGCGCAAGGTGACGTCGAGGTCCGAGCGCACCGTCGCGAGCTTCGCCGAAAGCCGCGCGTCGGCGACGTGGGCGGCGATCGTCTCGCCGCGCTTGCCCTTGATCTTTCCTTCGGCCGCCGCCTGGAGAACGCCGTCGAGGGTCCCATGCTCGCGAAGCAGCTCGCAGGCGGTCTTGGGGCCCACGCCCGGAACACCCGGGATATTGTCCGAGCTATCACCGACGAGCCCCAGGTAATCGCGGATCTGATCGGGTCTCACGCCCATCTTTTCGAAGACCTCGGCCGGACCGTAGATCTTCTGAGCCATCGTGTCCCAGATGCGTACCCGATCGTTCACGAGCTGCATCAGATCCTTGTCGCCCGTCACGATCACGACGCGGTTTTCCGGCGACGCAGCGCACCACTTCTCCGTCAACGAGGCGATCAGGTCATCGGCCTCGAGACCGGGCTCACGATAAGAATGGATTTCGAAATGCCGAACCAGCTCCTCGATCTTCGCGAACTGGGGCACGAGATCCTCGGGCGGTTCCGAGCGATTGGCCTTGTACTCGGCGTAAAGCTCCTCGCGGAACGAAGGCTCCGGAGAATCGTACGCCACGGCCAGCAGCCGCGGCTGCGCCTCCTCGGCGATTCGAGCGAGCATCGTTGCCACGCCATAGACGGCGTTGACCGGCTCGCCGGTCCGGGTGCTGAGCGCCCGGATGGCGAAGAACGCACGAAAAATGAACGAGCTGATATCCAGCAGGTAGAGCGTCCGCTCAGGCGGACCGAACGAGGAAGAGGGAGGCTTCGGCATAATTCCTCCCTCATAGCACCTTTTGTCCGTTTGGTTCAGCCCGTTTGAGGCTTGTACTCGATCACCTCGGTGTCTCCCATCACGTCACCGAGGCGGTGGCCCGCCTCCACGCTGACCATCAGGTAGACTTCCATGATCATCAGGGGCACACCGAGGAGAACCAGGATCAGCCAGCCCCAGACCGGGATAATGGCAAAGAAGGTCGCCACGCCCACCGGCGTGTTGCGAAGAAGCGAATCACGGTAGGTCGCGGGCGCGCGCGTGCGGACATGCACCACCCGGAGCTTCATGATCCTCTTGCCGACGCTTTGCCCGGAGAACGGCCCGAAGCTCAGCCCATCGGCCACCAGGCTATAGAGAAAACCCAGGAGCGGACCCAGCGGATACGGCAATATGGCCGCTACCGCAATAATCAGCAGGATGTCGATCATCTTCGCAGCCACGCGATTCATGACATTGACCTTGGCGGTCGCCGAGGGCGTGGATTGCGAATTCAAGGCCAGTCCGATCAGCATCGTTTTTGACGCGTCCCTTTCTCAGTCGGGGTTTCCGCTGCGCGGCAGCTCAAAGGTCCGGCTCTTGCGTGCATTCACTTGCGCCGGGCGGTGTGAGCTGCTAGACAATTTGTTACACTCAATTTTATTAGGAAATACTCATAGTAGAAAGGACTTTTATCACCCATGGCTAACTCCACGCATGTCGCCGCTACCACTGACGCTAATTTCGAGACGGAAGTCCTGAAAGCCGGGCAGCTGGCCCTCGTCGACTTCTGGGCGGAATGGTGCGGGCCCTGCCGTATGCTCGGCCCCACGATCGACACTCTGGCCGATGAGTTCGCCGGGAAGATGAAGGTCTTCAAGATGAACGTGGACGAGAACCCGGCCACGCCGAGCCGCTTCCACATCCGGGGTATCCCCACGGTGCTGTTCTTCAAAGAAGGTCAGCTCGTGGACCAGCTTGTGGGCAACCACCCGAAGGACACCATCCAGCAGGTGATCGAAAAGCACCTTTGATCATTCTCGTAAATCATTTGACCGCCCCGTCAAATCCGCTATTCTTTAATTAAAGAATTCAAGGACTCACCTACCCTGGAAATAGGAGACTCAAGCTCATGGAATCTACGAGCTTCATCAACAGTTTGATTTCGGCGTTCCAAACCGGCGGCGCGTGGATGATCCCCATCGCCATCTCGCTGGCGGTCTCGGTGACTCTGACCCTGGAGCGCTTTTATCGCCTTTTCGTCCAGTACAACGTTGACGGCGCCTCCTTCATGTTCGAGGTCCAGAAGCACATCCTGGCCAATGACATCGACGGCGCGATCCGGCTCTGCAACGGCGCGGGCAACAAGTCGCTGGCGAAGGTGATCAAGGCGGGCCTGCAGCGGGCGGCCCGTGACGAGAACCAGATCCAGAACGCGATCGACGCGGCGAGCCTTGAGACGATTCCGAAGCTTGAGCGGCGGCTCCCCTACCTGGCCCTGATCGCGAACATCGCGACCCTGCTGGGACTGCTCGGCACCATCAGCGGCCTCATCAAGTCCTTCGCCGCCATCGCGCAGGCCGATCCGGCCCAGCGCCAGGCGATCCTTTCGGCCGGTATCTCCGAAGCGATGAACGCCACGGCCTTCGGCCTGATCACGGCCATCTTCACCATGATCGCTCACAGCATCCTCTCGAACCAGGCCAGCCGCCTGCTCGAGGAGATCGACGAGTTCGGCGTGAAGCTGCTGGACCTGCTCTCGGCCCGTAAATACCGCCAAAACGGACAAAAGGCGGAAGGATAAGTCCCAGTGCTCAAGCGTCCCAGCTCCCGGCGCAAATCTTCCTCCGAAGGGATCAACCTGAATCTGGTGCCGATCCTCGACACCATGGTCACGCTGATCGGCTTCCTGCTGTTCACGACGTCCTTTCTGTCGATCGTGCACATCGAATCACCCTTCCCCATTTCGAGCGAACGGGACATGGAAGAGCAGCTCAAGGAAAAGCCCCTGCAGCTCACCGTCTCGCTTCACGATGGAGATACGGAGATCTGGAGCCCGTTCGAGAAGTTCACCGCGAAGAAGATCCCGCACGCCTCACCTGGACAGCCTGACATCAAGGTGATCCACGAGAGCCTGCTCGAGGTAAAAAAGCAGTTCCCCGGCGAGACCAAGGTTGTCCTCGTCCCGAGTGCCGGAACGACCTATGATGTCCTGGTGTCGCTCATGGACTCGATGCGCGCCGTCGAGCCGACGGACCCGCCGATCTACGTGAAGAACGCCCAGAGCGGCAATGACGAAGTGGTCAAGAAACTCTTCCCCGAGGTCATCTTCGGGAATCTCCTGGGGGACAGCTGATGGCTTTCCAGCGCTCGATCCGCTCCCGCCGCGGACGCCGCAAGATCAACCAGGTCTTCGAGCTCCAGCTCACCAGCATGATGGACGTGCTCGTCATCATCGTCGTGTTCCTGCTCAAGAGCTACTCGACGACGATCAACACCTTTACCACCGTGCCGGGAATGCAGCTGCCCATCTCTCGCTCCGAGGACATGCCGCCCGAGAGCCTGCAGGTCATCATCACGCCCGAAGCCGTGACCTTCGAGAACGAACGGATCCTGGAGTTCGTCCAGACAGCGGCGAGCCTCGACAGCGGCGAGCCCACCTACCAGTTCAAGTCGACCGACCTCGATGAGGGCGGACGCCGGATCATTCCCCTCTACGATGCCTTGAGCAAAGCACGGGACAAAGCCGAACTTCTCCGGGCCAAATCCAAGACGCGCGACGAGCAGGGCAATCCGCTGCCTTTCGAAGGCGTACTGGCCATTCAAGCCGATAAACGCGTCCAGTACGAGACGGTCCGGCGCGTGATGTACACCTCGGCCGCCGCCGGCTACAAGATCTTCCGCTTCCTCGCGCTCCAGAAAGAGTGATCTTTCAGGCTCGCAAAAAAACCGGAGCATCCCCGTTTAGTTGCCGCGGTACTAGATCACGAACCGGCCGTTTTCGATGATCCTCAAGGCGCGGCCGTCGCTGTCGGTGGCCTCGACCGAGACCGCTTCCGAACCGATCATGAAATCCGTGTGCAGCAGCGACTGATTGGCGCCGGCAGCGACGAGCTCCTCTTCGCTCAGCCCCTCGCTGCCCTCGAACGCCAGCCCGATCGCCCGCCCGAGCGCGATGTGACAGGCGGCATTCTCGTCAAAGAGGATGTTATGGAAGACCCGCCCCGACTTGAAGATCGGCGATGAGCCGTCGACGAGGGCGACCTCGCCGAGGCTTTTCGCGCGCGGATCGATCGAAAAATAGCTCTCGAGCAGGTGCTTGCCGTAGCTCGCGCCGAAGTCGACCACCTGGCCGTCCTTGAACTCGAAGTAGGCGTCTTCGACGTTGTCACCGAGCACGTTCACCGGCCGGGTGACCTTCACCTTCCCTTGAGTCAGGCGGAAATCCGGAGTCGTGAAGACCTCTTCCGAAGGCAGGTTCGGGAAGAACTCGCCCTCCTCCTGCGCGATGGCGCCGCCCACCCATTTGGAGCGCTGACAAAGCCCGATCCGAAGATCCGTGCCGGGCCCCGTGAAGTGGAGCTCGCGCAGCTTCCGCTGGTTGAGCGTCCGGCAGCGGGCCTGAAGGGCCTCGGAGTGCTTTTTCCAGCTTGCGATCGGATCGGGGCCCTCGAGCCGCAGGATCGCGCTCAGGTCCTTCCACATCAGCTCGAGCGCCTTCTCGCCTTTTTCGCCGGTGACCTTCTCGGCCCACTTCGGCGTCGGCAAAGCCACGAGCGTCCAGGAGCACTTGCCCGTGCCGGTCATCTTCATGAGCGGCTGGTTCACAAGCGTATTGGCCTTCTGAACGATGGAGTTGCGCTGCTGGTTCATTTCCTTGAAGATGTCCGGGTCTTCCATGCCGCCGACATGGATGAAGGACCAGCGCTCGCCCACGTACTGCTCGATCTGCGCCTTCCGGAAATCGGGAACATAAGGCAGGAACTCCTCCCGCTGCGAGAGGCTACGGTGAATCACGACCCGCGGAATCACCAGCTCCGTGTGCACGAAGGCCGCGCCGCTCTCATAGAGCTTGCGGGCCAGGAGCGCCACGAACGGCGCATGGATCGACTCGGCCGTGACGACGACCTTCTGCCCGGGACGGAAGTTGATGCCAAAGCGGATGGCGAGCTCCGCGATCTTCTCGTAGTTCTGCTGGAGCATTTGCCTTACCGTTTCGTCGGGTTGAACTTGAACGGGTACGTGACCTGCACGATCCCCACCCCGCGCGGGATCGGAAAATCGATCCGTCGGATGACGTTCAAGACGCAACGTTCGGTATTGGCATGCCTGAGCGTGGTCGACTCGATGCCCGCCTGGGTCACCCGGCCCGTCGAGCCGATCACGAAGCTCGTGCTCACACGGCCGGAGAGATCGGGATGCTCGGCGTTGATCTCTTTCTCATAGCAGAGCCTGAACTCGTCCCGGTGCGCGAGCAGGGCCGCCTCGACGGCGCTCGCGTCGATGGAGCCCATCACGACGGCCTCTTCCGGCCCGCCGGTCCGGATCGCCACGCGCG
This sequence comes from Oligoflexia bacterium, assembly GCA_023700925.1. GTDB lineage: Bacteria > Bdellovibrionota > UBA1018 > UBA1018 > UBA1018 > JAMPXJ01. The sequence continues at coordinate 43,493 of JAMPXZ010000002.1, forward strand.
CCTTGCCGCCGATGATTCCGGAGCCGGAGCCTTCGGCGCCCTTGCCGGTGCCGACGCGCCCACCGCCCGTTCCACGATCACTGAGCCCGCCCAGGCTGTCAGCGGTGCCGCCGCCGCCCTTGCCGGTGCCCGAGAGCGCAAGCCCCCCGTTGCCTTGAGTGGTGAAGCCGCCGAAGCCCTTCAGTCGCTCTCCGCCTTTGCCGAGCTTTTCGGCGCTATTGCCGAGGATATTGGAGATCCGGGCGCCCGCGGAGTTCAGGAAATCCACGTTGCCGATGCTTTGAACCTCGCTGTCGCCGGCGCCGCGGCCGGGGCCGCCCTGAGGCGCGGGACGATAGGCCATATCCTGCGGCTTGCCGCCCGGGGCCGCGTTGGGCTTGCCGCGCGAGCCCTCCTTGCCTTTGGCGCGCGCGCCACGGCCTTCACGCGCTTCCTTCTGACCGGGGGATTTCTTCTTCGAGCCGCCGGGAGCTTTCGCGACCGTACTCCTGCCATCAACCTTCATTTCCTTGGGGACGGGCTTGTTGACGTTCGCCGCGTTCGGTTTGATGTCGAGCTTCACGACCTGGGTCGGCTTCGGCTCGGGGGTCACGGGCCTGGCCTTGACCGGTTCGGGCCGCACGGGTTCGCGTTTCACCTGCCGCGCCGTGTACTTCTCGGGCTGGTAGAGGATCGTCGCGATGCGCTCGGGGATCTGCTCGGCCTCGAGATTCTGCGGCACGTTCGCGTTCATGATCGCCGCGATCGTCGCCGTGGTGAGCAGCATCGAGGTCACGAAGATCTTGAGAAAGAACGGATCCCGATCCATGATCCGGCCCGGCTTCACGCTGGGCGGAGCATCGGTGTAGCTGAGGTAGAAGTCGACCTCGCCGATGGACACCTTGGCGAAGTCATCGCCACCGAACGGAACGCCGTAGCTCTGCGGCCCGGTCACGCTCGCCCCCTGCCGCACCTCTTCGAAATCCTGCAGCCGGCCCTTGCGCTGGATCACGCCTTTCATCTGCGGATCGAGATTCAGGACAAAGTCATGACCGCTGCGGGTCACGAGCGCAAAGCGGCTCGCCGACAGGATCGGCGGGATGCCGAAGTGGCTGTTGCGACCCACGCCGACGGTCACGCTCTTTTCCTTGCTGAAGTGCTCCACGCCCAGGATCGTCCCTCTCCAGGACATCACGACCTGGAGCGCGCGCTGATGCGAAGCGCTGAAGTTGAAGATCTGCTCGACCTCGTGACTGCTCTCCAGGAGCAGCGGCTCGAGATCCTCTTCGGGATTCAAAAAGAGCGGACGCCCATGCGACTCGCGTACCCGCTCGCGCGGCACCATGGTCGCCGGATCGGTGATCGAGAAGCTCAGCTCATGCGAGCCGATCCGCAGCCGGTCTCCCGGCTTCAACACCCCGGTGATGACCCTGGCGCCGTTGACCAGCACGCCGGTATCACTTGCGAGGTCATAGATGGTCGCGCCCGGCTCACCCGAAAGCGCACCCGTGATCTCGACGACCGCATGGATCGGCGCGACCCCCTCGCCGCTCAGCCTCACGTCCGCCGAGATGACCGAACCGATGACGATCCGGTCCTTGGCCAGCCGGAAAACCGTCTGCTGCGTGGGATCCGGCGTGGCGCCCGGCGCGGGCTGCAACGAGAACACGGCCGCCTTGCGGGCGATCGCTGCCGCCGGAACCGGCGTGTTCCCTTCCAGATCCTTCGTGATTGTCCCGCCAAATTGATCTTCGCGATCGTTCGTCATCTGAAGGATCCCCCTATTTCAGCAAAACCGCGTCACGCAGCATCTCGCGATGAAAGTTCGGCCGCCGCTTCACGAGCGAGTCGAACTTCTCTTCCTTGCGATGCTGGAAGTAGAACTCCCCGGGATTCCGGATCTCGCCTTCGATCTGCAGCCCCTCGAAATCAAGCTCGGTCTTCTCGGGATAGACCACCTTGGGTTTCCGGTTGTTTCCCGTCCGCTCCGCCGCCTCGGCACCACTGCCGAACGCCAGGCCCGCGGCGAAGGAAAGCCCCCCGATCGCCGAGAGGATCAGGACGAAAAAGGCGACCTGGTAAATCGAGATCGCCCTTACGGTTGAGTGGTTGTCTTGCCTTGCATGTTCCATGACGTACAGGCCCTCTTCAGCCTTTCAAAAGCGTTCTTCTCGAATCCGGTCAGCGTGGCCGAATCCCCATCCTCGATCCGGGACAAGCACTGCGCGGGGCTCGTCGCCGCGAGGCGCGCCGCCTCATGATAAACCGCCGCAAAGCGGGAATCCGGGCTTCCCAGCTCGGAGGCCCTCTGAAACGCGGCCTCCGCGCGGCGGAGATCCCCGGTTCCCTGAAGCGCGATGGCCATTCCGTCCTGCGCGTCGGCCCCGGCGCCCTTGGCGAGCACCTGCTCCCAAAGCGGCTTGGCCTTGGGGAACAGCCGATAGTAGTTCAGTAACGAGGCCCGGTTGAACTTCGCCGGCAGGAAGAACTCATCGAGCTTCGAAGCGCCGCGGAAGCGCTCGGAGGCCGTCGCCGCTACGAGCCAGTCCTCACTCGTCCCTTTGGCGAGGCTCAGCTCCACGACGGCGCGGTTATTGATCGCCGCGGGAGAACGCCGGTTAAGCGCTTCGGCCCGGTCATAGGCCAGGGAAGAGAGCAAGGGCTTGCCCTGTCCCCAAAGCAGGTTGCCGTAGTCGAGCCACGCCACCGAATCCTGAGGGTTCTTCACGAGCTTTGCGCGGGTCTTTTCGAGCGCGGCGGAGCTTCCCTCAGGGCCTCCGTCCGCCGGGACCCCGGCCAGACGGTACAGCCCATGAACGCCCTGCGCGCGACCGACGCCGGCGATCCCTGAATCAGCGAGGCGATCGGCGATCTCGGGAAGCGCCGGGCTCATGGCCTCGGCGGCGATGCACTTGGTGTAAGCTTCCTGCCAGGTCTGGACGGCCTTCTTGCGAAGCGGGCCGCTCACCCCGGCCAGGGTTTTGCGGAACTGCGCCACCGCGGCCGGAGCCGCGCCCGGAGGAGCGGCGATCCGCTCGACTTCCTCGGCAAATCCCATCACCCAGCCGGCCAGGCGATCCAGGGCGGCGATCGCCCACGGACCTCCCGCTTCGACCGCGGAGCCATAAGCACGGCTGAGCTGCTCGAGGAAGGCCAGTCGCTGATTCATCGCCTTCTTGAGCTGGGCCTCGGGCAGCTCCAGCGGAGCGAACCGGGCTTCCTGCTCCTGGAACGAAGCCAGCATGTAGCGCGAGTACGCCACCCACGGCGACCTGGCCGCCGCGCCGGCGCTCGCGCCGACTTTCTTGAAGAGCGCTTTGGCTTCAGCCGCGTTCCGGGCCCGCAGGTGCAGGTCCGCAAGGCGGGCGCCGCACTCCGCGGCGAGCTCCGGCACGCTCATGCAGTCACGGTAGGCTTTGGCCGCCTCGCTGTCCTGCTGGGAAAGATCCAGCGCGCGGGCAAGCTGCAGGCGGATCGCCGGAACATGCGCCGTCTTGTAAGTCGCCAGATAGCGCCTCCACGCGGCGATCGCGCGGGCCTGATCGCCGATGCCTTCGTGAATCCGGGCCGCGGTCTCCAGCGAGTCCGCATCGCCGCCCTCGCCGCCGAGCTTCTCGAACAGCCGCGCGGCCTTTTCAAAGTGCCCCTGAATCAGCTCCTGAGTCGCCACGAGCCGGAGCGACTCGATGGCCTTGGGACTGCGCGGGTAGCGCTGGAGCCAGGCCGCGGCGACCCGTTCGCGCCCCTCTTCGTCCGAGGCCTTCAGGTAGTTCGCGAGGGCGCTGGCGTAGGCTTTTTCGGCGAGCTCGCGCTGAGTGGCGTCCTTGGCGAATGCCTCGTAGCCCTGGGCCGCGGCGCCATGATCCTTGTCCTTCTCGTGCACGGCGATGGAGACGATCTTCAGCCGGAATTCCTGGTCCCCGAGCTGCGCCTTGAGCTTGCCCTTGCCGAGCTCCTGGTCGGCGGCGAGCAGAGCGGCGTTCTCGCGCAGCTCCTTCATCGCGTCGCGAAGATCGTCGAGCGCGCCCGAGGAGACCTGAGCGGCGTCCGAAGACGAGGACGGCAGGCGATCCGAAAGCAGCTGCACCCACAGGCGCGCCGCCGTCACCGCCTGGATGGACCTCGGCCAACGATCAATGATCTTGCGCGCGCGCTTGATGGCGTCCTTATGCGCTTCCTTGTAACCGGCCAGGATCTCAGCGGCCTTGAGCGCGGCCTCGCGGCCTTCGGGCGTCTCCCCGAGCGCC
>JAMPXZ010000131.1 GCA_023700925.1 Oligoflexia bacterium
ATCTGCTGATCCTGGTCATCGGAACCAAGCTTATCATCGAAGGCTTCCGCATCCCGGGCATCGATTTCCACTCGGCCTCACAGCCAGCCTTCTGGGTCTTCTGGTCCCTGATGGGCGCGGCCTTCCTGTACGGCTTCAGGCGGAAATGACGGCCGCCGTGCGAACGGGGAAATAAGCCTCGAAGACGTTGCCCTTGCCGGGCACGCTTTCGATCAGGCTCACGTTGCCTCCGTGAAGGAGCGCGATCTGGCGGGAAATGTAGAGTCCCAACCCCAGGCCGCCGAGCCGTGCCGTTCTCTGCGCGCGCTCGAACGGCTGGAAAATCCGCTCGCGGTCCTCCGAAGGAACGTTCGGCCCCTGGTCCCGGATCGTCAGGCGGAAGGCCTCGGGCTCCGCCCGCAGGCGGATCCACACCACGCCGCCTTCGGGCGAAAAGCGGATCGCGTTCATCACCAGGTTGGTGACCACCTCTTCCATCCGGACCGGATCCACCCAGGCATTCAGGCTCTCGGGAACCTCGGAGTGCAGCTTCACCCCCGCCTCCTGCGCGATCAGGCCGAGGCGGGACTGCACGGTATCGCGAACAAGCGCCGCGACATCGGTATCCACCGGCTCGACCGTGAAGCGGTTGTTCTGGATCCGCGACACATCGAGGAGCCCGTCGATGAGCTCGTTCAGGCGCTCCACCTGGCGAAGCAGGATCTTCAGGTAGGAGCGCTTCTGATCGGGTGACTGCGCGGGAACGGTACCCGCCGTCTCTCCGCCGGACTGGTCACGCTTCAGGCGCGACATACGCTCCTGGAGCTGCAAGATCCCGTAGATCGACGTCAGCGGCGTCTTGAGTTCGTGGCTGGCGATCGAGAGGAACTGCCCGCGAAGCTGGATCGCGTTCTCGAGACGGCTGACCCGCGCGAGCTCCGAGAGCTTCTGCGCGGCCGCCAGCAGGAGCAGCTCCTCCTTCGCCGTCAGCGGTTTTTCCGAGCCGACCACGAGCCAGCCCGCCTCGAAGCTCGAGGAGCCGCCGACGCTGGCCAGATCCGACCGGGTGTCGCTCGAAATCGGCGCGAGCGTCAGGTGGCGCCCAGCACTCAGCTGCGGCCACGGCAGACTCTCCGACGGTAGCTGGAGCTGCTTGAGCCCGCCGCTGAAATCCGTGATCTGTTTGAGCTGCTTCTTGAGAAATTCCTCGGCCGACTCCTGAGTGGGCGCTCCTTGAACCTCGCGGAACCGGAACGCCATGCGGTTCGCCGGGCTGACCGCCCCGGTATCCTGCCGCTCTCTTTCGAAGAGAGTCATCGCGGCCCAGGGCACGTTCATGAGCTGAAGCAGCTTTTCGACGACCGTGCCGAGCTCCGCTTCGGTTCGCGGCCAGGTAGTGACGCTTCGATAAAATGAGAGCAGCTGGATCGACTCCACGAGGGTCAGATAGCACGGGTCCGCGATCGCGGAGCTGCGTCAACTTCGCGATTTCACGGCACGGGATTTGAAGTTTCCGCGGCAACGAGGTCGCGCGCCAGCATCGACTGTACCGCCCCCAACTGATGCGGCCCACCTCAACAGCGACTCGGAGCAGTTACCGGGTCCCCTGAAGGGGCAGGCTTCACCGCCTGCCCCTTCTATTTTCCTGAAGATTCGACCACCTGGAAGCCGCGTCCCCCTGTCGCACCTTGTCGCAATTCACCCCTAATGTTCGGCTTTTGGAATACCGAAAGAATATCAGTATGTCGTCACCGGCCAGATCGCCCGTCCCAGCAGCCACCGCACCGTCCGCCGCCAATGCCTCATCCGGCCAGATCAGGCGGCTGAAGAAAGGCGAACTTCTTTTCTCCGAAGGAGAGAACTCGCGCGCGATGTATTTTCTGCGCTCGGGCATGATCCGGCTCTACAAGAAAAAGGGCGACTCCCACATCGAGCTCGATACCGTCCACTCAGGGCAGGTCCTCGGCGAGCTGGCCTTCCTCGATGGCAATCCACGCTCCGCGTCGGGCGAAGCCCTCACCGACTGCGAGCTGATGGAGATATCGGGCCCGGCCTTTCAGCAGGTCCTCGCCAAGATGCCGGAGTGGCTCAAGATGCTGCTTAAGACCGTCGTCGGGCGCCTGCGCACCGCGAGCACCCGCATCCGCCAGCTGGAGTCGGCGAGCACGGCCTTCGATTATTCCGAAAAAGACGGCAAGCGCTCGGCGCACTACGTTTATCTCTCGCCCACCGACGTGATGAAGATCTGCACCGGGATCCTGCTCGTGGCCACGCGCAACGGCCAGAGCCTCGGCGCCGGGTTGGAAGTCCGCGTCGGCCTGCTCCAGCGCTACGCCAACCAGATCATGGGCGTGCCCGTCGCCAAGATCACGACCCTCATGGACGTGCTCTCGGACTGCGGCCTCATGTCCATCGCGTCCGAACAGGACGGGACCAAGGTCGTCCTGCGCGACGCGGACCACCTGGAGCGCCTGATCACCTATCTCAACGAGGAAAACCTGCTCGAGCCGTCGAAGCGCCATGACCTGACCGGTCGCGGCTTCCTGATCATGAGCCTCATGGCCAAGCATTTCCCGAAATACAAGAAAGACCCCACGACGGGCCTGACCCTCATCAATCTCGCCGACATCCGGCAGACCGAGATGGCGCTCACCGGCAAGGAGCCCTTCCGCGTCGAGGAGTTCCAGCAGCTCGTGAAGCTCGGCTACGCGTCGAACCTGACGATCAAGTCGAACTCCGAGGTGTTCACGAGCGTGAACTCCGAGACCTTCATGACCGCGTACCAGATGCAGAAGGTCGTGCTCGCGATCAACGTGGTGAACGAGCAGAAACGCGCGACTCCCGGCAAATAAGCCGGCGCCGCTACGCGAGCTCCGGCCGCTCTTTCCTGATCCGCTCCACGATCAGCTTGATGTCCTGCGCCCGCGCCTTGTCGGCGACGAGGAGCACCTCGCCCTGCTGAACGATGATCAGCTCCTGAACGCCGAGGAGCGCCGCCACCTTTCCGGGAACGTCGACGATATTGCCCTTCGCGTCGACCGAGATGACCTGGCCCGCGGTGACCGTGCCGGCTTCGTGACGGGCGCCGAGCGTGTCGGCCAGCCCCTCGAGCGAGGTCCAGCTACCCACGTCGTCCCAGCCGCAGTCGAGCGAAAACGACACGACGTTGCGCGCTTTTTCCATGATCCCGTAATCGATCGAGGTCGCCGTCATGGCCGGATACGCCTGCTCCACGCGGCCCTGCGCGGTTTCCCACGCCTTCTTCATCTCGGGCATGTGGCGGTCGAACGCGGCCAGGATCACCTCGGCGCGCCAGAGGAACATCCCGCCGTTCCACAGATACTGCCCCGAGCGGACGAACTGCTCCGCCTTTTCCAGGTTCGGCTTCTCGACGAACGCCTCGACTCTCCGGCACCCGCGCCCCGGCGCAGCTTCCTCGCCGATGCGAAGGTAACCGTAGCCCGTCTCGGCGCGCACGGGTTTGACCCCGAGGGCGACCAGGTCGTCATTCTCCGCGGCCCAGCGCGCGGCCTCGCGCACGGTTTCGCGGAATCGCTCCGGCATTGCAATGTAATGGTCCGCCGGCATCACCAGCATGACGCCGCGAGGATCCCGCCGCGCCACCTCGCGCGCCGCCCAGTAAATGCACGGAGCCGTGTTGCGGCCCTGCGGCTCCTCGAGAACGATCGCGCCGCCGGCCTGCTCGGCCACGGCCGCGCTGAGCTGCCGCGTGGTGACGATCACCCGCTGGGCCTCCGGCACCACCTCCTCGAAGCGATCCAACGTCATCTTCAGCAGCGTCGGCGCCTCGGCATCGCCGCTTCGCCCGAACGAAAGCAGCTGCTTGGGGCGGCGGGCGGTGCTTTTCGGCCAGAAACGCGTGCCGCTGCCTCCGGCCATGATCACCAGAAACGGATTCAACTTGCTCATGAGAACCTCAAGCTTGCGATGTGCCCTGACGGCCATAGCCGTCTTCCAGGCGGACCACGTCGTCGAGTTGAGGCGTGGACACCTCGAACACGTCACAGTCCTCGACGGCGACCATCCGGTGCTTGCGTCCGGTCGCGATGTGATGCGCTTCGCCCGCCTTGAGCAGCACCTCCTGCAAGGTGCCGCGCTCGTCCTCGATGACGAGGTTCATTACGCCGGAGGAAACGAGAACCGTCTCCTCCTTCACGCGATGGTACTGCAGGGAAAGCTTGTGCCCTTTGTTGATGTGAAGGATCTTGCCGACGTAATCGCCGGTCCTTGCCCAGATCAGCTCGTAGCCCCAGGGCTTCTCGACCCGGGTAATGGTTTGCTTGCTCATTTCCGATTCTTCCTCAGCGCGTCCGGGCCACCGTTATTCCGGCATCTTCGAAAGGATGTAGGAATCGATGACGTGCTGGGCACGATGGGTCTGGCCGGCTTTTTCGGCTTCGTCCTTCGAGACGAACCCGCCGAGATAAACCCGGTACCACTTGCCCTTGCCCTTGATTTCCGCGGCGCGCAGGAAAGGTTTTAATCCTAAAGCCTCCATCGAGTCCACCTGATCTTTGGCTTCGGCGAGCGAGGGATAGGAGCCGATCTGAAGCGTGAACTTGCCGGCCGGGGTCACACGACGGGCGGCTTCGAGAACTTCCACTTTGGCTTCGGCGGCCTTGGGCAAGGATAGGGGAGCTTCCACGGCGGGAGTCGTGGCGCCGGCTTCCTTGGCCCGCGGCTTTTCCGGAAGCTGGACCTGCCTCGGGACGTCCAGCTTCACGCCGGTGCGGACCACCTCGTCGTGCAGTGCCTGGCTCAAGCTTTCATCGACCGTGGCTTGCGCGTTCTTGGTCTGATCCTGGATCTCCTGCCGATTGGGAAGCTTGTCGGAAACCGTGGGAAGCGCGGAGGCCTCAAAACCGGAAGGGTTTTGCCCTTTGGGGCCGACCCTCTTTCCGAGGTGAACACCCAAGGTGAAAGCGAAGAACGCCACCATGACCCCCAGCAGGAGCAGCACTCCCATCTCCTTCCGGTCATAGATGAAAAATCGTTGTTTTCGTTCCACTTTTTGATGATAGCACCGCTGCTTCGGGTGTCAATCCGCCAAAACGGAGTCCGGAATCCGTTTCACCCGTCCGTTTGCCGCCCTTTCTCCGCGTTTTTCTCCCGGCTTTCCTGGCCCGGATCTTCCACACCGCCTCACCCATCAAGAGGAGAAATGAATCATGACCCGTTCAAAGATGCTGGATAACCGCGGCCAAGGCCTTACCGAGTACATCATGCTGGTGCTCCTGATCGCCGTCGTCTCGATCGGCGCGACCAAGACCCTGGGCAGTCGGATCAGGCAGAACATCGAGCAGGCCTCGAACCACATCAACCGAGAACTCACGCTGGAGAACTAGATGAGAACCCCGTTGGCGACGAACTCCGGGCAGGCGCTCCTGGAGTTCGTCTTGAGCTCGCTCTGGGTCGGCGCCGCGCTCGGCGCGACGGTGGCGCTCTTTGAAACCGAGTGGCGCGGCACCCGCTGCGCTTATCAGGTCTTCGAAAAGGCGCACGCGCGGCTCACCGGAACGCGGGAGCTTCCCGGCTCGGGCTGGATCCGTTTGGAAGAAAGCCCCCGGGAGGTCATCGCCACGGCATCCTGCGGACGGATCCGCCAAAGGGTACGCCTTCCCCGACTTGAGGCACATCCATGGTGACAGCCCTTTCCCGGCTTCGAGACCGGCGTGGCACGGTCAGCGTTCCCCTGTTTCTGAGCCTCGCAGTCATGTGCACGGCGGGCTTCGGGATCTGGGGCGTGCTCCGGACCTGGAGATTTCACGTGGAAACGCAGCTGCGGCTGGATCGCTGCACCGCCAAAACGGCGATCCAGCTCCGCGATACGCTCACCACGGTTTCCAAGGCTAATCGGGAAATCCAGGCACTCCGGATCGCGATCCTGGGGGCCCGGGGGGCCCCGGCGGCCATTCCTCCGCTCGAAGCGGCGCTCTTTCTCGAAGTGGCGCGACAGGAGTTCGCCCGGAAGAGATGGGACGCCCACAGAATCGCGTGGATCACCCGGACCTACTGCCGACATTGGAAGGATCAGCCGCGTCCCCTGCCCTCGCTCGACTGGGTCCGGGCTGCGCCGGACCATCTCGGCCCCCGGCCCCTGAGATGGGTAGGCGTGATGCCTCGTACCTTTCGAGTCCAAATCGGCCACGCTCCCCGGGCAGCCGCCGCGAGGATCGCAGCCAGAGGAGAAATGGATGAATCGACCGAATGGATGGCGGAATGGGCCGCGCCGAGTGCCCTCTGAAAACGGACAGACTCTCGTGGAGGCCTGCTTATGGATCTCGCTCATCGCGTTCCTGGTTTTGAAGTTCTCCGTGGGCTTCAGGAAAGAATGCACGCTCTATCGAAATGCGCTCGAGGGCTACGCGGCCGGATCAACGGCACTCCTCGATCAGCGGTAAGAGCCACTATTTTCCTGCTGCTTTCGTTGATCCTCGGCTATCAGGCCTACCGGATCGCCGAAGCCGAAGCGGTAGGAGAGTGGGAGGCCAGGAATCCCCCCTCGCTTGCGGTCTGGGAGTACAGCCTCGGCCTGCGCGGCTACCATGCCCCTAAAGACGCCCGGCAGGTTCATCGAGTCTTGGCCACGCTGCCCTCGACTTTGGACCAGCCAGGCGGGAGCTGGATGTCACCGGACGGGAGCTGGGTCGCGCTCGCGCCCCAGAACGAAGCGTCCTCCTTTCAACTCTTTTGCCGGGTCTGCGAGCTGCCCGCCGAAGACTGGCAACCGATGAACAAGGGCTGGCGCGCCTTCGAGAACGTTCACGCCCGGATAAGCGCCATTGCGCCGAAATCACAGCAAAAGCCGCTGATAACAAAGAAAAAAGTTTTTCACGATCCGAGGGAGATCCGTTATTGACAGACCACGTTAAGTCGCGCTACCCCCACCCTACAATGAAAATTCACCCGCACCCGGTTTCCATCCTCGCAGTTGGCTCCATGGCATTTGATACGGTTCAGACCCCCTCCGGTAAAGCTGACGCCGTCCTCGGTGGCTCCGTGAATTATTTTTCGGTAGCCGCCTCTTTCTATGCGCCGGTTCAGGTCGTCGGTGTCGTGGGCGAGGACTTCCCCAAGACCCATCTGTCGTGGCTCTCCGAACGCAAGATCGACGTGACGGGTGTTCAGGTCGTCCGCGGCAAGACTTTTCATTGGGTCGGCTCCTACGACCAGAACCTCAGTGAGGCGAAGACCCTTTCAACGGCGCTCAACGTTTTCGAGCATTTCGATCCGAGGCTGGGGGAATCCCACCGCAAGTCGCACTACGTCTTTCTGGCCAACATCGATCCCGTGCTCCAGCAAAGCGTCCTCGACCAGGTCGAGAGCCCCAAGCTGGTCGCCTGCGACAGCATGAACTTCTGGATCGCCGGCAAGCCCGAGGAACTCAAGCGGACCCTGAAGCGGGTCGACATCCTTTCGGTCAATGAAGTCGAAGCCCAGCTCCTTTCCGGCCACCGCAATATCATCAAGGCAGCCGAGCTGATCCGGGCCATGGGTCCGGCGGTGGTGATCATCAAGCGCGGCGAATACGGCGCGATGCTCTTCACCCCGGCGGGAACCTTCATCGCCCCGGCTTTCCCCGTGCAGTCGGTCGTGGATCCCACCGGGGCTGGCGACAGCTTTGCCGGCGCGTTCATGGGCTTTTTGGCGGAAGCGGGCGCTGATCGCAAGATGGCCGACGAGAGTCCCCACGAGTGGGAAAGGCTTCTCCGCCGCGCGGTCCTCGCGGGCTGCGTGATGGCGAGCTTCACGGTCGAGGACTTCAGCCTCCACCGGCTGATGCGCCTGGAGAGCGACGAGCTGGTCGCCCGCCAGCACGCCCTCATCAGCATGATCACAATCTGAGTTCGCCGGCCGCTTTAGTAACCCAGCCGCACCCGCTCCTCGAGCTGCGCGGGATCCTTGCCCGCACGGACCCAGGCTTCGCGAACGGCCTCGACCAGCTCCTTCTGGAATCGCTGCTTCGAAAACTCGGCAGCGCGGCTCCTGCAATCCTCTTCGGTGAAGACGACTTCGCCTTTTTCGACCTTCATCACGGCATCCATCAGGGCTTCGACGGTCTGCGGGCGGAAAAGCACGCCGGTTTTCGAGGTCACCGTTTCGGCGGCGCCGCCTTCCCCGAAGGCAATGACGGGAGCGCCCGCGGCCATCGCTTCGACCGGGGTGATCCCGAAGTCCTCTAGTCCGGGGAAAACAAACGCCTTGCAGCGCGCGTAAAGCTCGGCGATCGCGGCGTTGGAGAGATGCCCGATGAAATCCACGGTTTCGCCGGCTTTTTTCTTGAGCCGGTCCCCTTCCTGTCCGGACCCCACTACGATCAGGGGGAGCTTGAGCCGATTGAAAGCCTCAACGGCCAGGTCCACGCGTTTGTAGGGCGCAAAAGCGGTGACCATCAGATAGTTGCGTCCCGGCTGGCGCTTTCCGAGGAAACGGCTCTGGTCGGCAAACGGATAGATCACCTTCGACTCGCGCCCGTAGGCGGCGCGCACCTGATCGGCGATGAACCGGCTGTTGGAAATCAGCAGGTCCACGCGCTCCGGCGAGCTGACGGCGCGATCCCACTTCTGCAGCGGCCCGCGCACCGCGCTGGCAGCAAGCCGCACCGGCAGCGATGCCCTTCCGGGGCCGAAGTAGTCATCGTAACGATCCCAGATATAGCGCATCGGCGCGTGGATGTAGCTCACATGCACCGCCCCGGGCGCCTTGCGCACGCCCTTGGCCACGCAATGGGAGGAGGAGATGACCAGGTCGAAACCGGAGAGGTCGAACTTCTCGATCGCCCAGGGCATCACGGGCAGAAGATGCCGGTAGCGGCGCTCGACCTGCGGCACCTTCTGGAGCGGGCTCGTATGCCGCTTCAGAATGGTAAGCTCGGGAGAGATCTTGCCGGGAACATAGATCAGCGTGAACAGCTCCGAGCGCGGAAACGCCTCGGCGATCGCCTCGAGCACGTTCTCGCCGCCACGCATCCCGGTCAGCCAGTCGTGGACCAATGCAATTTTCATAGCTCAGGCTCGCGGAAGGTTCTTGAAATAGTCGATGCAGGCCGCAAGCCCGGTTTCGAGCTCCACCTTGGGACTCCAGCCGAGCAAGGTGCGGGCGCGAGTGATATCCGGACAGCGGCGACGCGGATCATCAGGACGTTCCGGCAGATGGCGAAGCGCCGAGCGCGACCCGGTGAGCTTGAGCACCGCCTGGGCGAAATCCATCACGGTCCGCTCCGACGGGTTGCCGATGTTCACGGGCTGCTTGACCTCGCTCTCGAAGAGCCGGATCACTCCCTCGACCAGATCCGATACGAAGCAGAAGCTGCGGGTCTGTCGGCCCTGACCATGAATGGTCAAAGGCTCACCCTTGAGCGCCTGCATGCACAGCTCGGGCACGATCCTGCCATCATCGGGCCGCATGCGCGGACCGTAAGTATTGAAGATGCGCACGATGCGGGCGTCGAGGCCCTCTTTGCGCGCGGCGGAGCTGACATAGGCCTCGGCGAAACGCTTGGTCTCGTCATAGCAGGCGCGGGGACCGATCGTGTTGACGTTGCCCCAGTAATCCTCCGACTGCGGATGAACCAGTGGATCGCCGTAGATCTCCGAAGTCGAAGCCAGGATGAGCCGGGCGCGGTGGAGAAGCGCCAGCTCGACGGCGTTCATCGTACCGACGGAGTCCACGGCGAGAATCTCGAGCGGAATGCGGTCAAAATCCACGGGGCTCGCCGGACAGGCGAAATGAAACACGCCGTGAAGCCCATGACGCTGAAGCAGCGGGAGATCGTCCGCGGGCAAGGGCTTGCACACATCCCATTCCACGAACGAGAAGTCGCGATGGAGCAGCGCCGCCGACAGGTTTTCCTTGCGCCCGGTGACGAGGTTATCGATCGCCGTGACGGCGTATCCCTTTGAAAGAAGCGCTTCGCAAAGGTGCGAGCCGATGAACCCGGCGCCACCCGTGATCAGGAGGTGTCTCATGCCTTCAGACCTAGCACACGTCGATAGATGCGGTCCATATTTCGCCCCATCCGTTCCGTGTTGAAACGAGCGATGGTTTTGGAGCGGCTTTCCAATGACGGCCGGGCGAGCTCACCCCGGGTCGCGGCGCCCAGCGCGGCAATCCAGCCGTTGCGGTCGCTAGCCTCGACCCACAGCACTTCGCCGGCCTTGAGCTCCGCCAGGCCTTCCTGATGAGGCGGGATCTTCGAGACCACGACGGGCACCCCGCTGACCGCGGCCTCGACCGGCGGAAGTCCGAAGCCCTCGTAGAGCGAAGGGAAGACGACCGCGCCCGCCCCGGTGAGCAGCGCGCGCGCATCGGGATCGGCCAGGGGCCCCGCGCGGCGGACCGCACCTTCGCGCGGATCCGTCCCCGGCGGCCCGGCGATGGAGACCACGAGCGGCCAGGCATTCGTACCGGCAGAGTCGTGATAAGCCGCATGCGCGTCCACCAGCAGCGCCAGATTCTTGTGGGGCTTGGGATTGGAGAGACAGA
>JAMPXZ010000132.1 GCA_023700925.1 Oligoflexia bacterium
GAGGCGATAGGGGCTGCCGCTCGGGTTATTGCCGATGTCATTCATCTCCAGCGCCACGGTCGTGTTCCTCATGCGGCCATGCGCCTTCTTGTGGAGCGCGAGGCCCAGGCCGAGGCTGCGCGGCTGCGAGCGCGGCTTCTGGGTGATCTCGGGTAACGGCTGAAGCCCAAGATTCGAATAGCGGCCGCCCAGGATGTTATTCAGCGCCGCCGAGGCGGTGAGCTGGATGCCTTTGAAAGGCTGGATCGGCAGCACATAGGTCGACCCAAGATCGAAGTCGAGGTGCGCGCCCTGGCTTCCGCTTGAGGATACGGAAAAAGACTGGCCTTTGATCAGGTCAAAGAGGCTGAGGTCCGTCTGCACGCGGTAGGTCGTGTGGACGGTCACGCCGACGCCAAGCGCGTCGTTCTTGAGGAACTTCTGCGCGTAACTCACGGCGGGGCCGATATCCATGATCGCGTCCGGCTTGAGGATGTAGGCACGGCGCAGATTCAGGTCGGTCTGCAGGCTCATGAGCAGGCCGACTCCGAGGTAGCTCTTGCCGCCGCGAAGCGGGAGGAACACCGAAGGCCACGACGTCTGGATGCGCAGGTGGTTGTTCTCGCCCGCCGTGGCGCCCACGCCCGTGTAGAACGACGAGGCGTCCGTCAGATCGCCGATGTTGTTGATCACGCCGGAGTTGATCTCGGCCATGAAATCGAAGATCGCCACGCGCCGTCGCGGATTGGCTAGGCCGCGCGCCGGGTTGCCGAAGAAGTTTTCCTCGTAAAGGCCCGTGCCTGTCCTGAGGCCGCCCATGGCGGCGCTCCGGACGCTCTGATAAGGGCGTACGATCTGCTCCATGCCCCATGCCGTGGAGACGAGCGCGGCGAGCGCGGAGATTACGCAGAAGCCGACGATACCGACTGAGATGTTCTTCTTCATTGCTGAACCTCACCGATACCGAATTTGAGAAGCTGCTGTCTGAAGGCCGCATCCTGGGCAGGGCCGTCGCTCGGTTTGCCCATGGCCAGAATCTCGGAAAAGGACTGCGCAGCCTCCGCAAAATCGCCGCCAGGAGCCAGCTTGCCGAGGGCATCAAGCGCGTGGTCGAGGGACCAGTAAATCTGATCGGCCGTGGGGATCGCTGTATTGGGCGCCTCCGTTGCGATGTCGCCGCTTGCGGCGCCGGTGGGAAATCCCGCGGCTGGCGCGCATTTCGCCGCGAACTCAATGGGAGAGGCGACCGGGTCGACATCTTTACACGTGGGGTCGGCCACGATGTCGCCAGCTCTGAGGATGCCGTCCGGCCCCGCAATCTCCGCCATCATCTCGCCTAGGAGCGCGAGCGACGAAAGGAATTCCACGAAGCCTTGAAGCTCGGTATCGCCGTTGATCGCCAAGGAGTCGATCAGCACCTGACGAAGCGCAAGCCGGCGGTCGAGGCCCGCACCCGCGATCATCCGCTCCGCGAGCGCCGTGAGCGCCTTGCCCTGCGCTCCGTTTCCGACGAACTCCATGAACTCGGCCATCCCCATGCCGCTTTGCTGCAAGGTCACGTAGGCCTGCTCGCTGAGCGCGACGTTGGTCGAGCTCGCCGACAGTTTCTGATAGTTCGTCTTCGCGCACTCGAGGTCGCCGCGATCGAAGCAGGCGCGCGCCGCCGACAGGAGCTGCTCGTCCCCATCGGGGTCGTCGAACGAGCTGAAAAGATTGCAGCCACCGAGGGCCAGGGCCGCCACAACGGCCGTGAACGCGTAAAGAGATGGGCTTCTCACGGAGATCTCCTGTGAAGGGATTTTGAGTCGATCAGAAAAGAGTAAGGTAGGGGTTCCGCTTTGTAAAAAAGAAAGCGCAGTGATGCCGCGCGTTGGAAAACGGCTCAGTTCCGTGGCTCGTGCTTTGCTCAACTTTTCTTCGTAAGGAGAGCGAAAATCATGGAAAAAACCAAATCGTTTCACAAAAAGTTCGAGACCCCGGACGAGGTCCGGCAGTTTCGTGGCAAAGGGCGCTTGGAGCTGCTGTCGTTTGACGACGGAACGGCGATCGGGCGCGGAATTTTCGAGCCCGGCTGGAAATGGTCGAACGACGTGAAGCCGATCGCGGAGACCGACAGCTGCGAGGCTTCTCACACGGGCTACTGTCTGTCCGGCTCGATGGTGATCCGGATGAACAATGGTGAGGAGTTCACCATTCGGGCAGGCGAGGCGTTCAAGATTCCACCGGGGCACGATGCCTGGGTGGTCGGGAGCGAGAACTGCGAGCTGCTCGATGTGACGGGTTACGTGAACTACGCCAAGCCGCTGGAGAAGGCGGCTTGAAGAGCCGGGCAGCGTTTCATGTCGCGGAGTTCGAGCCATTGTGAGGCTTCGCGGCGGTGAGCGCTCGGGGAGCTGTGTCGCGCGACTCAGACCCGGCCGCGTCGCTCAAGCGCCTGCTCGGCTCACGTGCCTTGAAGTGCCCGCGCAACCGCCCGGGTCCTGTCGCGAAGATCCTCAACCGAGCCGGAATTATCGATGACATGCGTCGCGGCAGCACGGCGTGCTTCATCCGACGCCTGCGCGCCAAGGATCTTCTCAGCCAGCTCACGGGGGGAGCCGTCGCGCTTCATCAGGCGCTCGATCCGCGCCTCGCGCGGCGCCTCGACGACGATCAGGCCGCGGAGGGTGCGGTAGCGCCCGGTTTCTACGAGGAGCGCGGCTTCATAAACGATCGGAACCGGCCCGGTCCCCGAAGGATGGCGCGGCACCCACTGCTCGGCGAGCGCGCGCATCTGGCGGAGGCTTTCGATCTGGATCAGCGGATGGAGGATCGCCTCGAGGTCCCGCCGCGCCTTGGGATCAGCGAAGACCCGTTCCCGAAGGCGAGCGCGCTCCGCCGTGCCGAAGCGCTGGACGATGGCGTCGTGAGCCGCGCCGCCCGGGGCGCTGAGCTGACGCGAAATCTGATCGGCATCGACAACCGGAATGTCGGCTTCCTCAAAGAACCGCGCGACCGTGGACTTCCCGGAGGCGATTCCGCCGGTAAGTCCCCAGATCACGAAAGGCGCCTCGCGACGGGGCATGGCTTAGGACCCCTTCTTGGAGTCGCGCTCAAGCGCCTTGGCCTCATCCCAGAAACGGTCCATCTCCTCGAGCGTGGACTGCTCGGGGAGTTTTCCCAGCTCTTTGAGCCGTTTTTCGACGTGGCGGAAGCGCCGCTCGAAGCGCGAGAGCGTACCCCGGAGCGCGTCCTCGGGATTTACCTTCATGAGGTAGCCGACGTTGCAGACGCTGAAGAGCACGTCCCCGAGCTCGTCCTCGAGCTTGCGACGGCGGGCCTCGTTCTTGGGATCCTGCTCCAGCGCGCGGACCTCGGCCTTGAGTTCGTCGAGCTCCTCCTCGAGCTTGGCGAGCGGGCCCGCCATGTCGTCCCACTGAAAGCCGACCTTGGTCACCTTTTCGATCACCCGCGCCGTGCGCTGCAGGGCGGGGAGCGACCTGGGCAGCCCGTCCAGGGAGCCGGCCTCGGGCTTCGCGGCCTTTTCCTTCGCCTTTTGCCGTTCCCAGCTCGCGAAGGCCGAATCCGCGTCGTCGGCCTTGACGTCACCGAAGACGTGCGGATGGCGGCGGATCAGCTTTTCGTTGAGCGTCTCGGCCACGTCGTAAAAATCAAAAGCCCCCGCCTCGCGCGTCAGCTCCGAGTGCAGGACGACCTGCATCAGCACGTCGCCGAGCTCCTCGCGAAAAGCGCCGCGGATCGCCTCGTTCTTGAGATCCTCGGCGCTCTGGATCCGATCCAGCACGTCGAGCACCTCGTGGGCCTCCTCGATCAGGTATTGGCGCAGCGACTGGTGCGTCTGCGCCCGGTCCCACGGGCAACCGCCCGGCGCGCGCAGGCGGTGAACGGTCTCGACGAGGCGGGCCAGCGTTTGCAGACGGTCTTCGGGCTTGGACATACCTCGGTGATAGCACACAAAGTATGATAGGGAAGGGGCATGAGCGATTCTCCGGCCACCTGGCGCAAACGCGCCGAAAAGACCGTTTTCAAGCTTCTCAAAGCCGCGCGCGCGCGACCCGCTCTTCGCAAACTGGGTCCGGCCTCGGCGGACTGGCGGGCGGGGGTTCATCTGGTGAGCGGCGCCGAGATGACCCGGCTCAATCTCATGTACCGTCGCAAACGATACGCGACGGATGTCCTGAGTTTCGCCGCTCCCGAGCCGTTCCGCGGTGAGGGCTTTCTCGGGGACCTGGTCGTTTGTCTTCCCGTTCTCAAACGGCAGGCCCGCGAAATGGGGCATTCGCCCGCCGAGGAGCTGCGCGTCCTGCTCGCGCACGGCGTCCTGCACCTGCTCGGTCTGGACCACGAGACGGGCGACTCCGAAGCCGCCAGGATGCGGCGCTGGGAAAGCCGTCTTCTTGCCGGACCTCGTCGCGCCGGCGCTCGGGGCTTGATCGAACGCGCGACCTAGGATAACTCTTGAAGCCTATGCAGACTTCCACCTCCGTTCTCGCCCCTCATGAAATCCGCGAGCGTCTTTCGGCGATGAAAGAGAAGCTCGATTTCCTTCGGGGGTCGCTTTGACCTCCCGGTCAAATCACGCCGTATCCAGGAGCTGACCGATCTCTCGACACAGGAAAATTTCTGGGCGGACAATCGCCGGGCGCGCGCCTTGACGCAGGAAAAGTCGCGGCTCGAGGCCGAGGTCAACGAGTTCAACGAGCTGGAGCGCGGCTTCAACGACGCGCAGACGCTCTACGAGCTGGCGCAGGAGGAGGCCGACGACACCGTCGTCGCCGAGGTTTCGCAGATGGTCGCGGCGCTTGCCGACCAGTTCGAAAAGGTCGAGTTCCATAAGATGCTCTCGGAAGAGGCTGACCCCAAGAACGCGATCGTCACGATCAATGCCGGGGCTGGCGGCACCGAGTCGCAGGACTGGGCGCAGATGCTTCTGCGGATGTACCAGCGCTGGGCGCAGGACAAGGGCTTCAAGGTCGAGCTGATGGACGCGCTGCCGGGAGAAGAGGCCGGGATCAAGAACGCCACGCTCACGATTTCGGGACCCTATGCATACGGACTGCTGAAGTCCGAGGCCGGCGTGCATCGCCTCGTGCGGATTTCGCCGTTTGACTCGAACGCCCGGCGGCACACCTCGTTCACGAGCGTCTATGTCACTCCGGAGATCGACGATGACTTCGAGGTCGTGATCAATCCGGCGGATCTTCGCGTTGACGTTTATCGTTCCGGCGGCAAGGGCGGCCAGGGCGTGAACACGACGGACTCCGCGGTGCGCCTCACGCACTATCCTTCCGGGATCGTCGTGGCCTGTCAGCAGGAACGTTCGCAGATCAAGAACAAGGATCTGGCCATGAAGGTCCTGCGCTCGCGGCTCTATGAGCGTCACCTCGAGGAGGAGCGGAAAAAACAGGCCGCGGTCGAGGACACGAAGAAGGACATCGCCTGGGGCAGTCAGATCCGCTCTTACGTCCTGCACCCCTACAAGATGGTGAAGGATCATCGCACGGGCCACGTCGTGCCCACGGCCGAGAAGACTCTCGATGGCGAGCTCGATGCCTTCATGAAAGCCTACCTGACCTGCCGGATCACCGGCGAGTGGGCCCGCGGCGGCGGCGACGAGGTCTAAGCCGACCGGGGCTGGGTCAGCCGCGACACCCCCGCGGAGGTTTTCTAAGAAAGCGAACGAAAAAATCCGAAAAGCTCCTTATGAGGATGTTTCTCGGGCTTCTGCTATTGACCTCGTTAGGACTGGCGCCGCTTCCCGGCTTCACGGGCGAACCGGTTTCGATCGGTCAGGGCACGGCTGAGGTCGAAAAAGCGCTGGGCGCCCCGCTCGAAAAAGGCCCGGACCGCTGGCGTTACGGGGCCCGCGAGGAGTTTTCCGAAATTCTGCTGGAGTGGAAAGGCGGGAGGCTCGTTTCCGCCACGCTTCATTACCAGCCCGCGCGCGCGCCGGAGAAGGAGATTCCCGCCGCCGCCAAGCTCATCGGGCTGGAAGAGGGGACGTTCTCGGACGTGAACCGCGGCTCACGCTTCCTTGCGGAGCCCTCGACCGGCCGAGTGTGGGAGCTCGATGCCTCGCTGAAGGTCGTGGCGTTCGCGATCGGAAAGCCCTGGACCGTCGCAAGGTCCACGCGGACCCTGACCCGCCAGCAGGCGCTCGGCAAGGCGGGCGAGCCGTCGCCGCTGGACTCGCACCTGAAGCTCAAGAAACCGCAGGGGCGCCGATGACCATCGCTCTCCTGGCGCTCCTATTGGGGCTCAACTCATCGGCCTTGGGTCAGGCCAGCGGTGACTGCGTTCCGCTGCATTCGGTGGCCGCGTCTCCCGCCGAGGTGCTCGCCAGTGACGTGGCGAAGATCTTTCCCACCAGCTGTGATGATCGTCTTTTCGGAGAAGCCAAGGCCGCCTACGAGCGCGCCTTTCCGGCGCAGGATTCCCGCTATTTCAGGCAAGTCGAGGGAGCCCGGCTGATCGGCACGCCTGCCGAGTTTCTTTTCCTCGAGACGATGCTCGCGCCCAAGCCCCCGGCGCACTGGGCTCGTGTTCGCTCGGACTGCAACGGCCAGGATGTGGTCTGCGCGGTGGGGGGCCTCTTCAAGAGCGAAGAGGCGGCTTACCTCACGCTGGCTCTCGCGAAGGACTCCGGCTACGTCGTGAGCCCAAGCCAGGAGCTCAATGAACGTTTTGGCGTGAGTCAGCTCTTCAGTCTTTCTGAGATCCGCTCGATCGATCGCGCGGTGAGGAGACTCCCGCCGAAGCTGCGTCGCCTGCCGAGCCTCGAGCGGTTCGTTCGCATCCATGACGGCGTGGTCGACGACCGCGGCGATGGTCGCGAGGTGCTGGCCGCCGCTTACCCGGGCACCCGCGCTCGGCCCAACGCCGGGATGATCGCCTTCTTCGGGGGCACGTTCCGCCTGCCTCCCATCGAGCAGGAAGCGATTGTGGTCCATGAGATTTTCCACCATTTCGACGGTATCCATGCGGCCGAGCCGTTCATCCGCACCAGCGGTTTTGCCGAGCTGAGCGGCTGGGACCAGGGTCGACTCGAGCGTTTCACCAACGGCAACGGTGAGGAGCGGGTCCGCAAGGTCTTCACTCATGCGCCGGACGCGCAGTTCGTCAGCGAGCATGCCGCAAGCGCGCCGTACGAGGATTTCGCCGAGAGCAGCACGTTTTATCTCTATTTCCCCGAGCGTCTCAGGGAGCTCGACCCGCGCAAGTTCGACTGGCTCCGGGACCGGGTTTTCGATGGGCGCGAATATCCGCCGCTGAGCGAATGGTCGGGCCTTGAAAAGCGGATCGGCGAAAAGCTGATCCCGCGAAGCGTCGCGGTGGACTGCGTGTTCCAGCTCCGCTCGTTCCGCACGACGGGATCCGGCTTGAAGTTCGAAACCGGGGAATACTCGCGCGCGAATGATGCTTTGCCCAGGAGCTGTGCCACCCGGCTTTCGCGGGAGCAGATTCAGACCCTTGAAAGCGACCCGGAGTACTGCCAGCGTGGAGGTCCGGAGGCGGCGCTCGTGGTGGTTCGGAAGCAGGCGCTCGCGGAGTTCGAGGCGCTGATGGGGGATTTCGGGCCCTTCCTCAGGAATTTCCGCTCTAACCCGGCGTTCCAATCCCGCTGCGGGAAGGCGCGTGATTTCCGTGCGTCCTGCGCGGCCGCGGCCTACCTCGAGTCGAGCGACCGCGTCCGGGAGGCCGTGACCAGGCTCGATGCGGGTACGCAGGCCAAGCTGCGCGCGCATCTGGAGGCGCAGCTTTCGCTGGATCGCGACGAGGTTCTGGGCGGGCTGCCGCTTCCGGCGATGCTGCTCGACTGCCTCAGCGGCGCGGACGCGATCCAGGTTAAGGGCAGCTCCTCTGTCGTCGTGGACGGTAAAAAGAGCAGCGCCGGTATCGGGGTGTATCCTTTCATTTCAGGGTCCGAGTGCCAGGAATCCATGGCGGAGATTTTGAAGGACGATGGCTATCGGTTCGATGAGAGGGACAAGTGGTCCAGTCGACACAGCGACCTCAAGGTGAGTCCCCGCTGGCAGAAGCTGATCAGCTCCCTGGAGAAGAACGTTCTTTCCGGACTCACGGCTCGTTTCAAGGATTGCTCCTTCTGGAATCGCGGCTCGTGCCAGCGCCAGATCCTCTCGACCTCGCTGCGCTCGTGGGCGTCGAGCCAGGGTTTTGATCCGGCGAAGGACGAGCGTTTCGCGAAGCTCGAACACGAGTTCTACGACCTGCTCGAGCTGGAGTAAGTCAGAGCGCCGAGACGGTGAGCCGCAGCGCCGGGTGATCGGAGCCGTCGGTTTCGACGACTCGCGCGCTTTCAACGCGCAGTCCGCGCGTCCACGCATGATCGAGCACGAGGCCTGAGCGGGGATCGTTCGGCGGGTTCACGTGAAACAGCCCTTGGTCCTCGAGGAACCCGTACATCGCGATCTTGCGGTCATAGTCCCAGGTATTGAAGTCCCCCGCGACGAGGACCGGCCCGCGGTGCCGCCGGAGGTCCTCGCGGAAAAGTTCGAGCTGCCGGAGCAGTGCCGCCGACGAGCGGAAGTTGATCGCGTGCACGTTGATGACGAGCAGGAGCTTGTCGGTGCCCTGGAGCTGGTGACGGGTCACGAGATTGGTTTTCGGCGTCCAGGCTCCGGGCTCGCGGTCGACACTGCGGAGGACCGAGCCGCTCAGGATGGGGGCTTTCGCGCCCGTGGCCACTCCGGTTCTCGTGAACTCCCGCGAAATCCAGGCGAGGCCCAGGTTCCACTCGAGGCCGTCCGTGCGGCGGAGAAACTCGCTGCCGCCGCGCGGGTCGAGCACGGCTTCCTGCAGCAGGATGAGCTCCGCATCACGCGAAAGCGTTTCGAACTCCGAGGCGAACGGCCTGTCGAGGCCTTTGCGGATGTTCCAGACCAGGACTTGGAGGTGGCGCGAGGGGAGTCGCTTCTCCTGGGCCGCTCCGAGGGTCTTGAGCGAGTCGCCGAGGACGGGCACGACGAGGCAGTCATAGAAACAGCGGGTATCCTCCCCCGCGAGGGATTGGAGGGCAGTCGCGAAAATCAAAGGCGTCGCCACCAAAGCCAGAGTCAAAGAAGCGCGGAACATAAGATTAGCTCCCGGCTGGGACCATAAAATGGTGGACTAATTCGGTCAATAACTTTCTGCGTCGGTTGGCTTCCGGCTTGCTTTGGGCCTCCTGCTCCCTTGGCAGGCGCAATTTGGGGGGCGTGGACTATGGGCCTGGGAGGGCGAAAGATGTACGCGGGGGTACCGGCAGAGCTCTTGGAATGCAAAGTTTTCAATGGCTTACGAAAGGATGATCTCACCTTCTGCCAGAAGATCATGCCCTTCCTGGAGGGTCTGTATCGCCATTATTTTCGCTGTGAGATCACGGGCTGGGAAAATGTCCCTGACCGAAACGTGATGATCGTTGGAAATCACAATGGGCTGCTCACTTTTGAAGTGCTGATGTTGTTTTATGCATGGCGAAAGCGTTTCGGCGAGGTCCGCCACATTCTGGGCCTCACGCACAAGTTCATCCTGAAGAACATCGCTTTCAGCTGGCTGCTTCCGCGCCTGGGCGCCATTCCGGCGGACCCCAAGAGCGCGCTCGAGGCGCTCGCGCACGACCACTCGTTGATCGTCTTTCCCGGTGGCGAGAAGGAGGCGTTCCGGCCCTTCACCCAGCGCAAGCAGATCGACTTCTTCCAGCGCAAGGGATTCATCAAGCTCGCCTTGCGCGCCGGTGTGCCGATCGTGCCGCTGGTGAGCGCCGGGGCGCATGAGACGTACGTGATTCTGAACCGGGGCGAGGAGCTGGCCGAAAAGCTCGGGGTCAAAGATCGCCTCCGGCTCCACGGGATCCCGATTACCTTCCGCTCGATCTTCTTCGCCTGGTGCGTGGTCTCGGGGCTTTTCACCTTTTTCCCGCTCCTGCTGGCTCCGGTGGCGCTGGCGTGCGTTTTCGTTCCGCTGCCGGCCAAGATGACCTTCCGGCTATTGTCGCCGGTCGATCCGGCTAAACTTTGGGATCCGGCGCTCGGCGAGGAGGAAAATCTTCAGGTGATCTATGATCACATCGTCGGGCTGATGCAGCGGACCCTGACCCTGGAGTACTCCAAGCGGAAGCTCCCGATTCTGGGTTGACATTAGAAGGCGTGTAGCATAGTTCTTCCAGACGATCGTAATGATGCGGGGGCGTAGTTGAGTCGGTTACAACGTCGCCCTGTCACGGCGAAGGTCGTGGGTTCGAGTCCCATCGCTCCCGCCATTTAGATC
>JAMPXZ010000133.1 GCA_023700925.1 Oligoflexia bacterium
CGGCTCTCGCGCTCGGCGGTGGCATCGGTCTTTGGCTCGCGCTCGGCACGCCCTACCGGCGGCTGCGGCTCATGACCTTCCTGGATCCCTGGCAGGATCCGATGGGCCGGGGCTTTCAGATCCTCCAGTCGCTCGTGGGCCTGCATCATGGCGGGCTGTGGGGCGTCGGTCTCGGCAACGGCAAGGAGAAGCTCTTCTTCCTGCCTGAAGCGCACAATGACTTCATCTTCGCGGTGATTGGCGAGGAGCTGGGGTTTCTCGGAGTCGGGGCCGTGATCCTGGGTTATCTCTACCTGGTTTACCGCGGCCTGCAGATCGCCTTCGACTGCCAACGCAAGTACCATGATCTTTTCGGAATGCTTCTGGCGGCCGGCATCACGCTCGCGCTCGGTCTGCAGGGTTTCGTGAACATGGCCGTTGTCATGGGCCTGCTGCCCACGAAGGGCCTCACGCTCCCGTTCATCAGCTACGGCGGTTCCGCCCTGCTCGTGGATCTGTTCGCGGTGGGGGTGCTCTTGAGCATCGCGCGAGGGCCGCAACCTTCGGGGGACCAGAGGCGATGAAAGAGCTCTTGATCGTGGCGGGGGGCGGGACCGGTGGGCATGTGCTGGCCGGCGTGGCCGTCGCGGACGCCTGGCGCAAGCGCCAAGGCTCCGCCGGAGAGGTCATCTTCGTCGGCGCGCAAGGCGGAATCGAGGAGAAGCTCGTGCCGAGGGCGGGCTATCCGCTGCGCCTGTTGCGCCTCGGCTCGTTGAATCGCGTGAGCCTGCTGACGCGGCTTCGCACCCTCTGCCTGCTGCCGATAGCGCTGCTCAAGTCCGCCGCCATCCTGCTCAAGGAGCGCCCGCGCGCCGTGCTGGGCGTGGGAGGCTACGCCTCGGGGCCGCTGCTGCTCATGGCCCGCGTTCTTTCGGTACTCCGGCTCATCGACGCGCGCACCGCGATTCTCGAGCAGAACTCCGTGCCGGGCCTGACGAACCGGATCCTCGGGCGGCTCGTGGACCGCGTTTTCTGCGCTTTTCCTGGAATGGAGGGCCGTTTCCCGGGTAAGCGGGTCATCGTGACCGGCAATCCCGTTCGCGCCGCCATCCGGCCGCTTCCCGCCGCGGCGCGCGCGCCCTTCACGGTCTTTGTCTTCGGCGGAAGCCAGGGCGCTCTCGGCATCAACAATCTGGTGCTCGAGGCGCTCCCGCTCTTCGCGGAGCTGAAGGATCAGCTCCGCTTCATCCATCAGACCGGTGAGCGGGACTACGAGCGCGTGCTCGACGGCCATCGGCAAGCGGGGATTTCCTCGCGGGTCGAGAAGTTCATTCATGACATGCCCGCGGCGTATGCCGAAGCTTCCCTCGTGATCTGCCGCGCCGGCTCGTCCACGCTTTCGGAAATCGCCGCCGTCGGTCGCGCCGCGCTGCTGATCCCGTTTCCTTTCGCCTCGGACAATCATCAGGAAAAGAATGCGCGCATCCTTGCCGAACGTGGCGCCGCGATGCTGCTGGTGCAGGACAAGGCCACTGGGCTCGATCTTGCCCGCATCATCCGGCGCCTCCTTCAGAACCCCGCGGATCTCGCGAAAATGGAGGCGGCGGTCAAGGAGTTTTATCGCCCCGATGCCGCGCAAGACGTGGTAAGCGGTTTTCTGACATGATGACCGCAAGGAAAGAGCAGACTCAGCTTCATTTCGTGGGCATCGGCGGGATCGGAATGAGCGGGATCGCCGAAGTTTTCCTGAACCAGGGCTATCGCGTGACCGGCTCCGATACGGTGGACTCCGAGATCACCCGGCGCCTCACGCAGCTCGGCGGACGCATCTCGATCGGTCATCGGGCGGAGCACGTCGCCGGTGCGGCGGTGGTCGTCATCTCCTCCGCGGTGCGGCCGACGAATCCCGAGGTTCGCGAGGCGCGTCGCCTGCGGATCCCGATCATCCCGCGCGCGGAGATGCTCGGTGAGCTCATGCGCGGCAAGACGGGGATCGCGGTGGCCGGCACCCACGGCAAGACCACGACGACCTCGATGCTGGCGACCGTTCTCACGGTGGCGGGCCTGGATCCGACTCTCGTCATCGGCGGCAAGGTGGATTCGCTGGGCGGAAACGCCAAGCTGGGCCAGGGCCCGCTCGTGCTCGCCGAGGCCGATGAAAGCGACGGCTCCTTCCTTCATCTTCCGGCGACCTACGGGATCGTGACCAACATCGACAACGATCATCTCGACTACTACGGTGACATCACCCGCGTGGAGGACGCCTTCGTTCATTTCGTGAACAAGCTGCCGTTCTACGGCGTGGCCGCGGTCTGCGCGGAGGATCCCCGCGTCCGGCGCTGCCAGGAGAGATTCGCGAAGCCTTTCGTGACTTACGGCTTTTCGGCCGAAGCGGACTTCTATGCCGAGGCGGTCCGCGCGGACGGGATGGGCACGGTCTTCACGGTTCTGGGTCGCTACGGCGCCGGGGTTCCGCATGCACGGCTTGGCGAGGTTGCGCTCCTGGTGCCGGGACGCCATAACGTCCTGAACGCGCTGGCCTCCGTCGCCATCGCCACCAGTCTGGACATCAGCTTCGAGCTCATCGCCCGCGGGCTCTCCGAGTTTCGCGGGGTGAAGCGACGTTTCGAGGTGCGCTGGCAGGATCCGGTGCGGCGTCGCGTGGTCGTGGACGATTACGGGCATCATCCGACCGAGGTCGCCGCGACGCTCGCGGCGGCGCGAGCCTTCTGGCCTGGCCGGATCATCACGGTTTTCCAGCCGCACCGGTATTCCCGGACCCAGCATTGCCGCGAGGATTTCCGCGCGGCCTTCCGCGATACCGACGTTCTGCTGATGACGGAGATCTATGCCGCGGGCGAGGAGCCCTTGCCGGGCGTGAGCGGCGCCAGCCTCGCCGACGAGATCGCCCGGGCCGCCGAAACGGGCAAGGAAGTTCGTTTTGTCGGTGATCTCACCGCGGCGAAAGAGGCGGTCTTCTCCCTGCTCCAAGACGGCGACATGGTTCTTTGCCTTGGCGCCGGTTCCATCACGAAGCTGCCGGATCAGCTGCTCCCCGGCCTGGGAGCCCAGGGGTGAGCCAGGCGGCGCGGCTTCCGGTGGCGGAGTGGTTCCGTGAACATGCCGGGGACTTTTCGGGCGCGTTGCTTTTTGAGGAGCCGCTCGCGCGCCACACGTACTATCGCATCGGCGGGCCCGCGGCGATCATGGCCGCACCTCGTTCGGTCGCGGACCTGCACTGGCTCGCCGAAGGGCTCGCCCGGACCGCGGCGCCGTTCTTCGTGCTCGGTGCCGGCTCGAACGTGCTGGCTTCGGACGCGGGCTTCGCGGGCGTTGTGATCCGTACGGCAAGGCTCAATCTTGAGGTGGAGCCGAAAGCCTCGTCAGGCATCCTCCGGGTCCGCACGGGAGGCAGCGTTCCGATCTCGACGCTGCTCCGGCGCGCGGTGCAGGAAGGGTGGGGCGGCATCGAGTTTTTGACCGGCATCCCCGGAACGGTCGGCGGCGCGGTCTTCATGAACGCGGGCACCCACCTGGGAGAGGCGTGCGAGCGCGTGCGGCGGGTGGAGGCTTTTTCGCTCCGCCAGCCCGCGGAGCTGCTGACCTTCGAGTCCAGCTCCCTTCAGTTCGAGTATCGTCGCAACCGGTTTCTGCCGCCCGAAGCGGTGGTGTACGCGGCGGAGTGGGAAGTCCGTCAGGAAGAGCCGGCGCGCGTGAAATCCCTCATCGATGAAACCCTGGCGCGACGCAAGGCCACCCAGCCGATCGACCTCCCCTCCTGCGGGAGCGTCTTCAGGAATCCGCGGTCCGCCGCGGGCGTCGCGACGTCGGCGTGGCAGGTCGTCGATCAGCTCGGGCTTCGCGGGCATCGCATCGGCAACGCCCGGTTCTCCGAGAAGCATTCCAACTTCATCGTCAATCTGGGCGGGGCGCGTGCCGAGGACGTGCGGGCGCTCATCGAGCTGGCGAAGACGCGGGCGTCGGCGGAGCTGGCGCTGCGGCTCGAAGAAGAAGTGGTTTACCTGGGCTTCTAGCCGCTTTTGCGGATCGGGATGATGATTGAAGGCTTCGATGGAGTCTCGATCTTTTTTGCGGCTTGCGGCGTGGGCACCGGACTCGCGGTTTTTTTCGGCGCCCCGGGGAGCCTGAGGCCCTTGAGCGGGGAGGGGCGGGTGGCGGAAGCGGCGGATGGCGCGAGAAGCGCGGCGGCCCTGAGCTCATGCGGCGTTTTGGTCGCGAGATCCGTAACCGTGAGCTCACCGGTCGGGGCCGCGGGAGGCGCGGGCGGGATCGCGGCCGGGCGGGGCGGGGTCATCACCTGAGGCTTCGCCGCGGCGGGTTTCGCCGGCTGAGGATCGTGAATGACCTTGTCGCTTCTCTCCGCCTTGTAGGAGCTGTAAGGCGTCTGGACGAGAACCGGCTCACGCCGTTCGTTGTAATAGCCCAGGACTTTGTAGACGGCGATCGGTTCGGTCTTGCCCTTCACCCTCGTCTCGTGCGCCTTCTCGACAATGAACATCTCGGGAACCTGGCTCAAGACATCCTGGCTTACCAGAAGGTCCGTGCCGAACTCCTTTGTCAGCGACTCGATGCGGGAGGCCGTGTTGACCGTGTCGCCGATCACGGTGAACTCCATGCGCTCCTCGGAACCGATGTTGCCGGAGATCAGCGAGCCGAAGTTCAGGCCCATGCCGATCCGCAGCGGAGGCAGCCCCTCGGAGGCCAGCTCTTGGTTGAGCTCGTTCAGGACGAGTCGCATCTCGATGCACGCGCGAAGCGCCCGTTCGACGTCTCCGGGTTTCGCGATCGGCACGCCCCAGGTCGCCATGATCGCGTCGCCCACGTACTTGTCGACGATTCCGCCGTGCGAGAGGATCACCCTCACCATCCGGGTCATGTAGCGGTTCAGGATCTTCACGAGCGACTCGGGATCCATCTTTTCGCTCATGGCCGTGAAACCGCGGACGTCGGAGAAGAAGACCGCGGCCGAGTTGCGTTCGCCGCCGAGCTTCAACTCGCCGGAAAGGACCTTTTCGGCCACTTCCTTGGAGTGGAACTTGGCGAAAGTCGCCTTCACCTTGTCCCGCTCTTCGAGGCCCATGGCCATCTCGTTAAAGGCGATCGAAAGATGCGCGACCTCGTCACGCCCCCGCGGCTTGAGGTTGATCTTGAAGTCGCCTTCGGAAATCTTGCGCGAAGCCTCCATCAGGAGCTTGATCGGCCAGGTGATGGTTCGTGAGAACAGGTATCCGCCCAGGAAGGCGAGGGAGAGGACGATCGCCCCGATCAGCATCGCGCGATAACCCACCCGGCGAGCCGCCTCGAACGCTTTTGCCTCGGCGACTTCGGTGACGACTCCGAGTCCCGCGAAGCCCACCGTCCGGAACGCCCCGAGCTTGACTTCCTTCGACACGGGATCGAGGTAACTGGTCTGTCCATTGTTGAACTTGCCGCTGAGGAGCTGTTTGACGATCTCGACCGAAGAGACGTTTTCCGCCGCCGCGGCACGCGCGCTGTCCGGGTGCGCGAGGAGCCGCCCTTTGCGGTCGACCAGGTAGCTGGTGACGACGTCGCTTTCGGCGAAGACCTTCAGGAAGCGGCCCTGCTTGAGGAGGGCCGTGAGCGTGTGGGTGAAGCCATCGCCACTCCCTTGCGCCACCTGGATGAAAGGAATGGAAACCGCGATCGCCGTCGAGCCGTCCTGGAGCCTGGCGGTGGTGATGAGGACTTCGCCCTTGCCGACCTGCTCGGTCTGGAAGTCCGGATCGCTGGCGAGCGCGCCCTGCAGCGAGTCTGCTGTCTCGCCTTCAGGCAGCTCCGGCGACAGCGCGTGGGCGCCGACCGCGAACTTGCCTTCGGGACCGCGCTGGAAGACGAAGGCGCCGATGAAATCCTTGTCCTTGCTGAAGAACTCCCGGACTACGGTCTGCCGTTGTTCGGGCGTGGCCACGGCTTCGGCCCCCGCCCCGTGCAGGAGCAGGCTGCCCAGGATTCGCATCTTTTCGGTCTGGGAGTCGAAGGTCTCACGCAGCTGGATCGAGAGAGCCGAGGCCTTGTCCGCGTTGGTCTGTTGGATCAAGGCGGTGTTGTCCTCGATGAACATCCGCGTGGAGAGGTACACCAGCGTCGCGATCGACGAGATCAGCAGCACTGCGATGAGGCTGACGAGCTTCGTGCCGACGGTCAGTCGGACGCGTGGATGCGGAATGGACACCGGGATTCTCTTCCTCTCTCTATTTTCGTTTCGGAAAAGAGCGGCTGCGGGCTGAGAAAAATCTGTAGGTTTCACTAGGATGGCCGAAAAGCAATTGAGATGGAATATGGTGCCCGTCCGGGCTTCGATATAAAAACTGCTTTAGTTTCGATTGGTTGCGCAATTTGGGCAGCCGCGGGCAGCTATCTTCTCTACCTCGATTTGAACGCGACCGGGGCGAAGGGCCACGGCGCGAGCCTCGCGGTGGTGGAGCGGCGCGAGGCCAAGGTGCGCCGCAAGCTTTCATCGAGTTATGTCTGGACCCAGGTTCAGCAGCGCGAGCCGCTCTATCGGCGTGATTCCCTGCAGACCGGCCCGGACAGCGCCGCCGCCGTGCGCTTCACGGATGGTTCGGTTCTCGAGGTCGGCGAGGAAAGTCTCATCATCATCGATGACATCAAGGACCTGTCGCTCAACTTCGTCCGCGGCTCCGCGATCGTTCGCAAGGCCACGGGCGACGCGCGCATCACGGCGGGCAAGGACGGCAAGGCCAAGGTCGAGGAGCTGCCGGTCCAGCTCCTCTCGCCCGAGCACCTGGCGACGGTTTATACTCCGGGAGCGACGCCGAAAGACCTCGCCTTCACCTGGCGGGTTCGGCAGGAAAAAGCCGCTGGCGCGAAGCACGTACTGCAGCTTTCTCCCGACAAGAGCTTCTCGCCGCGGCGTACGCAGAGCCTGAGCCCCGAAAGCGCCGACGCGCAGGAGCTTACCGCGCAGCTGGCGCCGGGCCGCTACTTCTGGCGCGTGGTGAGCGAGACCGGAGGCGCTCCCGCCGTCGTGCGCGAGCTGCGAATCGTATCGGCTAATCCGCTCCGTCTCGTCTGGCCGGGGCAAGGCAAGAAGGTCATGACCTGGACGCAGGAGGCGACAGTGCCCTTCCGTTGGATGGCGCCGGAGGCGAGGGCGGAGGGAGAGCACTGGCTCGAGCTGTCGCGCGATCCCGCTTTCGGCACGCTCCTGGCTTCCGAAGGTGTCCGCGCCGAGACCTCGGGCGCCAGCCTGGCGAAGATTTCCGAAGGGACTTTGTATTGGCGTATCCGCAGCCGCTTCGGTGACGTCAACGTGACGAGCCCGGCGGAGACCTTCGCAGTGGAGCGCAGCGCGCGCATTCCGATCGAGCTCGCCTTTCCGCCGGACAAGTCTTCTTTCGAGCTGCAGCCCCGGACCCGCTTTGGCTGGAGCACTGAGTCTTCCGAGGCGCTTTACCGGCTTGAGGTTCAGGACGCGGCCACGCAGCAGCTGGTCACGACCTTTCAGGGCCATGCCGGAAGCTTCAGCTGGGACAAGCCCGCCGCCGGCAGCTACCGCTGGCGCGTGAGCGCGTTGATGGACAATCACGTCGCCGGCGAGTCCGCCTGGCGCGCCTTCGCCCTCTATCAGGGCAAGCCGCTGGCCTTGAAGGCGCCTTCGAATCTTCAGGAGTTCCGGTACTGGGAGGAGGCGCCTGCGTTCGAGCTGAAGTGGGGCACCGATTCGCTCGGAGCACAGGAGCAAAACGCCTATCAGGTCGATATTTCGCAGGACCCGCAGTTCCGGACGGGTGTGCTTTCCAAGAAGCTCAAGGGCACGAGTATTCCGAGCAGCGAGCTGAGTCTCGCGCCCGGCGACTACTCGTGGCGCGTGCGGGTCGTGGACGCCGCGGGCAATCCCCTCAAGTCGAGCGAGACTTTCCGGTTTGCCTTCGGACCTTATCCGTTGCTGAAGCCTCCCGCCGAGGCCGCGATCGCGGGCGCCGAGGCGGACACGTATAATTATTTCGAGCGCAAAACGGACCCCGTGGTTTCGTGGGCCGTGGTTCCCGAGGCGGCGGAGTATGAGCTGGTGGTCTATGTTCCCGCGAAACCCGCTCGCGGAGTGGCCAGTGGAGCAGGCAGCGCGCCGTCCCGCATCCTTCTTCAGAAGACCCTCATCGAGACCAGCTTCGAGCTTAAGGGCCTCAAGGAAGGCGAGTACGCCTGGACGGTCCGCGCGATCGATCGCCTGAAGCGCAAGGGCGAGCCGATGCCGCCGCGGCGCTTGAACCTGACCTACGGGCAGCCGCTCGAGGCGCCCGAAGAGCTTTCGCCGGAGGTGCAATAGAGAATGCGCCTCAAGGCTTCGCTCTCTCTTCTTGTGATCGCGCTCCTGTTGCCAGCCTCGGCGCTGGGCAAGTCCGTGCGTGTCGAGTGGAAGGAGATTCAGGGCGCCGTTCAGTACGAGCTGGAGGTGATGGACGGCTCGGGCAAGATCGCCGCAAAGGTGAATTCGGAGAAGCCCGCGTGGAAAGGCGATCTGACGGCGGGACTTTACACCTACCGCCTGCGCGGTCACGACTGGATGAAACGCCCGGGCAAGTGGAGCCTTCCCAAGCCGCTCGTGGTGATGCCGCCCGCCCCGGAGCTGGACTCCCCAAAATCCGGCGAAGCGTTTCGGACCTTTGGAAACTTCGGAACGGTGATCCTGAAGTGGAAGCCCGTAGCCGGGATTCGCCGGTTCAAGGTCGAGGTGAAATCCCGGAAGTCAGTGGTCTTCGCTTCGCGGGTTATCGGTGACACGCTCGTGCTTCCGAAGCTCGCGCCCGGAGCCTATGAGTGGAGTGTGGCGCCCGTGATGGAGGCCGAAGCGGGCCGGGCTCCGGCTTCGCTCGCCGGACGGGCCTGGGATGGCGCCGCGGAGTCGAGGTTCAATTTTGAGATCGAGCGGCAGAAGCTTCAGGCGCCGGTGGCCCTCTCGCCCAAGGGGATGGTGAGGCCGCCGCAGCAGGGGCGCCAGCTCTTCGAATGGAAGCCGGTGGACGGCGCGACGTCTTATCGCGTGCAGGTTTTCCGGGTCTTCGGCATCAACCGTGGCCTTGCTCCGGTCGGGCCGCCACTCACGATCGACGCGAAGGAGTCCTCCCTCGCGGTGCGGATCCCGGGCGAAGGCCTTTATCGCTGGAAGGTCGCGGCGCTGGCGAAGCCGGACGTCGTTGGCGAACCGATCGCGGTGAGCCGTGAGGCGTTGAGTGACTTCGAGGTGAATCGGAACGCCGTCTTTCTTCAGGGTACCGGCTATGTCGCGGGCTCTCTGATGGTCGCGCCCTATACCTATCAGGCCATCAGTCCGCTGGCGGGCCGTCAGTTCTCAGCGGAGGCCTCGGCGCTCGTCGTCCGCGGAAGCGGCGAATATTGGCTCCGCTCGAAGGTCGGTGTGGCGGCCGCGGTCGAGAACACCGCGTTCCGGATCGACGCCCGGTCCTACAATCGCGCGGCGTTCGAGTTTCACGGAAAGCTCCGTCTGCAGATCGACGATCGGCGCAACGGCTGGTTCTTCGCGCCCAAGGCGGGCGTCGAGCTTCGCGACTACCTCCATCTGATCTGGTTCGGCACGGGCACCACGACCGCGATGCTGGAAAGCAAGGCCACTAAGTACCGGACGCTCGGCCCATCCCTTGGCTTTGATCTGCGCAAGGAGTTCAGTGACAGCTGGAGCCTGGGCGGAAAGTTCCTCTACTTCCTGCCACTCGGGATTTATGGCGGCGAGAGCGGCACCCGGCTTACCCCGGATGCTTCGTTGCGCAACTTCAGCTTCGGCTTGCAGGGCCTCTACTGGATTCAGAAGGAGTGGAGTCTCGCCGTGGGCTTCTTCCTCGACAAGCGGTCGATCAGCTTCCAGGCGCCGCGGGCGACGAAGCCCGAGATGCTCTACATGGACGGCTCCTACTTCTTCGGCAGCGTGATCTACAGCTTCGGCCGCGGGCAGTAGTCCTCACTTGTATACGCAGCGGAAGCCGATATTCGATGTGGCTGTCGTCGGGGTGCCTGTCAGGTCAACCGCGAAGACACCGGCGTAAGTTCCAC
>JAMPXZ010000134.1 GCA_023700925.1 Oligoflexia bacterium
GGCGCGGGCGAGCGCGTCCCAGACCGCGGGAGTGGGGGCGGGAACGTCGACGGGCAGGACAAAGGCGCCGTGAGGACCGGGGATGTTCGAAAGCAGGCCCCGGAGCGTGCAGATGCCCTGCTGGAGCGAGGAGAACGGTCCCAGCTCCGGCTCGGGATTGATTGCCACGCGCAGGCAAAGCCGCGGAACCGAGGGCAGTGCGGTGCGCTCACGGACCGCATCCTCGAGCCACGGAAGCGCCGCGAAGTACCGTTGATGATCGTGGCCGAGAACGACGACGGCGCGCTCGCCACCGCCGCGCGCGAAGTCGGCGAGCTGGCTCTCGATCCAGTAGCGATCCTGATGGCGGAGGATCCCTTTGGGCTCTCCCATGCGGGAGGATTTTCCGGCTGCGAGGAGAATCAGAAGATTAGGGTTCATAATGGGTCTGGAGCAGCTCGGCGGCGATGCTGATGGCGATTTCCTGCGGCGCCTTGCCACCCGTGGGCAGGCCCATGGGGCAGTGGATGCGCGCGATCTGCTCGGGCGTGGCGCCGGCTTTCGTGAGCCGAGCCTGGAAGGATTTCCATTTCGACTGGCTGCCGATCATGCCGAGGTACCGCAGGGGCTGGCCGAGGAGCCGGCTCAGGATGTCGAAGTCGAGGTCGTGCTCGTGGGTCATGATGACGACGTAGGAGTTTTTCGCATCCCAGCCGCCCGGCTTGCCACGTTCCTCGATCACGGCTTTCCAGTCGGCGTGTCTCTGCGCGGCGGTGGGCAGCTCGGAAGAATGGAGCCACTCGGCGCGCTCGTCGACGAGATGGACTTGAAAAGCCGTGTCCTGCAGCGTCTTGCACAGGGCGCGCCCGACATGGCCCGCACCGAAGATGTGGAGCGAGGGGCCCTGGTTCACGACCTCGACGAGAAGCTCGACGACCCCGCCGCAGCACTGGCCGACGCTCGCGTGGAGCGGGTAGTGGAGGGTGCGCGAGGTTCCTTCGGCGAGGCAGCGTCGCGCTTCCTGGAGTACTTCCTGTTCGAGCGCCCCGCCGCCGATGGTGCCGAAAAACTCCCCCTGCGGGAGCACGAGCATCTTGGCGCCGGTCTCGCGCGGTGTCGAGCCGCTGCAGCGGGTGACCGTCACGATCGCCACGGGCGCGCCTTCGGCCGTCAGCTCCGCGAGTTTGCCGATCCAGTTCCACATCGGCTCAGGCCTCCCCGCGGTTCTTTGCCTGGAGCAGGAAGTCCTCGAGCAGATTCAGCGAGACGCGCCGGCGATACTCGGCGGTGGAGCGCACGTCGTCGATCGGGGTAAGCTGCTGCTGCAGCGCCTGCTTGGCGTCGCGGATCAGCGCAAGGTCGAGCACGCGTCCCTGGAGCCGGCTCTCCGCGGTGGTCGCGCGGAAGGCCGTGGGCGCCACGCTGCCGAAGGCGAGTCTTACCTCGGTGAGCTTGCCGTCCGGAGCCTTGCGAGCGAGGCCCGCGAAGGCGACTTTGGAAATGGCCTGTGCTTTCCTCGTGCCGACCTTGCGGAACGCGTGGACATAGCCGGGAGCGAGCTTCGGCAGCGCGATCGCCCGGATCAGCTCACCTTGCTGCAGCAGGGTCTTCTTGTAGCCGGTATGAAACGCGCGGTACTCGACCCAGCGCGAGCCCTCGTGCGAAGCCAGCTCGAGCTTTGCGTCCAACGCGAGAAGCGCTGGCGCGCTGTCGGCGGCCGGAGAAGCGTTGGCGATGTTGCCGGCGAGCGTAGCGCGGTTCTGGATCGCGATGGCGCCCACCGATGCCGCGGCTTCGCGCAGAAGCGGAAACTCGCGGCAGAGTTCCGCGTGTGCCTGAATCTCGCCGAAGGTCGTCAGCGCGCCGATGACGAAGCGGTCCTTCTCCTCGCGGATGCCTTTGAGCTCGGGCACCGCATGCAGGCTCAGGAGGCGCTTGTGTTCAAGCACTCCCATCTCCAGGAGCACCATGAGATCCGTGCCGCCGGCGAGCGGCTTCCAGGCGCCGGGTTCGCGGTGGAGGAACTCAAGCGCTTCGGTAAGGGACTTCGGCGCGCGGACGTCGTAAGCCGGGATATTGCCTCTCATCTTTGGTCTCCTGAGGAAGCGCCAGCCGAGGCGCCGAACCGCGCGTGGCAGGCGCGGACGACGGATTCGAAGATCTTGGTGTAGCCCGTGCAGCGGCAGAGGTTGCCCGCGAGCGCGGTGCGAAGGGCGGCCTCGGTCAGGTCCTCGGGCTTTTTGATCCGGTTCAGCAGGTAAACCACGGCGAGCACCATGCCCGGGGTGCAGATCCCGCACTGGGCGCCGCCGTACTCGAGGAACGCTTGCTGGATGAAGTTGAGCTTCTCGCCCTCGGCGATCCCTTCGATCGTGGTGATCTCGGTGCCCTCGGCTTGGATGGCCGGAATCAGGCAGCTGTTGACGAGCTCGCCGCCCACGAGCACGGAGCAGGCTCCGCATTCACCTTCGCCGCAGCCTTCCTTGGTGCCGGTGAGACCGGCATCCTCACGCAGAAGGTCGAGGAGCCTAGCCATGGGGTAGGTGGTGAAGCTGCGGTCCTGGCCGTTGATTTTGCAGCGGACGGTGATTTTTTGCGCGCTCATGCTGGGGCTCATGACCGTTCTCCTTTGACGGACTCGGCGGCGCCGTCGAGCGCTTTCATCAGCGACTCGGGGAGCAGCGGGATCGAGTGGATCCGCGAAGCCGCTTCGGGCCCGAGGGCCATGGCCACGGCGTTCAGGACCGCGGGAGCGACGCCGTCGAGGGGTAGCTCGCCGATACCCTTGGCGCCCTGCGGGCCGTGCGGGTAGGGATTTTCCGCGAAGATGACCTTGATGTCGGGTGCATCCGCGGCGGTCGGGATGATGTAGTTGGTGAGCCGGTTATTGGCCATGCGGCCGTTCCTGAGCTGCACTTCTTCTGAAAGCGCGTAGCCGATTCCCTGAAGGACGCCGCCCTCGATCTGACCGGCGGCGAGCACGGGGTGTACCACCTTGCCTATTTCCTGGACGGCGGTGAAGTGGTCTACCTGCGCTTCGTAGGTGCGAAGATCGACGCTCACCTCGGCGACATAAACGGCCCAGGCAAACGTGCCGTAGGCATCGCCACGGTACTTCTGGTCATCCCAGTCGATGTGGCCAGGCTGCTGGTACTGGCTGAAGCACTTCAGCGCGCCGAGCTTGGATAGGTACTCTCCGCAGGCCTTGCGGAACTCGGCGGTAGTGTAGGTCTTGGCGAGGCAGCCGCTCTGGATCAGGGTCTGGCGCAGGCTGATAGCCGCGGTTTCGACGAGCTTGCCGACGATCATCGTGGTGCGCGAGGCGACGGTGGGGCCGCTATTGGGCACGATCTTCGTATCCGGCTGGACCACCTCGACCAGGTCGAAGTCGATCCCGAGCGCGTCGGCCACGAGCTGCGCGAAAACGGTGCGCTGACCTTGGCCGATCTCGGTATTGGAGGCGAGCACGCGGACGGTGCCCGCGGGTGTCGCCTCGACGGCCGCGACCGAGGCAAGCATCTTCTCGCCCGAGCCGGTGAAACCCGCGCCGTGCATGAAGGTCGAAAGCCCCATTCCGCGTTTGATCGGGTTCGCGGGATCCTGGTTGGCTTCCTGGAAAGCTTTGCGCTTCTTGATGAACTCCGACGACTGCAGTGCGGAATCCAGGAGCTTCGGCAGATCGAGCTTTTCGCGGATGATCTGACCGGTCGCCGTGGCCTTGCCTTCCTGGAGGAAGTTGCGGCGGCGGAGCTCCTCGGGCGCGAGGCCGACCTTCGCGGCGATCTCGTCCATGTGGCGTTCGAGGGCAAAGAGGCTCTGGGGCGCGCCGAAGCCGCGGAACGCGCCATAGGGCGGCGAGTTCGTCGCCAGGGCGCGCGCGTGGATGCGAACGTTCGGGCACTCGTAGGGGCCGGCCGCGTGGATTCCGCCGCGCGAGAGCACGACGGTCGAGATCGTCATGTAGGCTCCGCCGTCGAGCAGGAAGTCGATGTCCATCGCCAGGAGCTTGCCGTCGCGGCTCACCGCCGTGCGGTGGCGGGTGCTCGACGGATGGCGCTTGGTCGTCGCGGCGAGATCCTCGGCGCGATCGTAGATGATTTTCACCGGTTTTCCGGCTTTCCACGCGAGCAAGGCCGCGTGGCACGCGATCATCGACGGATAGTCTTCCTTGCCGCCGAAGCCGCCCCCGGTCTCCGCCTGGATGACGCGGACCTTGTCGTCGGGCAGCGCGAACAGATGGGTCAAGGCATGGTGGACGTAGTAGGGGCATTGCATCGAGCCCCAGACCGTCACGCCTTCGTTCGCGTTGGCCACGGCGATCATGCCGTTGGGTTCGATATAGAGCTGCTCCTGGGCGCCCGTGTGATACTCGCCTTCGACGATGAGGTCAGCGGTCTGCCAAACGCCGTCGACATCGCCCTTTTCGATCGTGAATTCCTTGAAGGTGTTGTCCTTGCCCCAGATCACCGGATCCTTGAGCAGCGACTTCTCGATCGTGAAGACGGCGGGCAGCGGATCGATCTCGAAGGTGACGTGGCGACGTGCCTCTTCGAGCAGGAAGCGATCGGGATGGGCCAGGAGTACGATGGCTTCTTCGGGGTGGTTGATCTGCTCGTCGACCAGACACGGCTGATCGTGGAGGATGTGCGCGATGGCATTCTTGCCGCCGATCGCGGGGATGTCTTTCGCCGTCACGATGACGAAGTCTTTCCAGGGAATGCTGCCGCCGAAGCGGACCGCCTTGAGCGTGCCGCGCGCGACCGGGCTGCGGACGGTGGTCCCGTGCAGGACCTCGGGATGCCCCGGAAGGCGCAGATCATCGACGTACTGCGATCTGCCTGTGAGCTTCTCCCGGCCTTCTTTTCTCAATCGTGACGCCATGGGCCCAAATGACAGGATTTCAGGCTAAAAGTCTAATGCAAAATGAGCCTGAAAAGTGCGCGCAAGCAGCCGAAATTTCCTTCTGACACGATAAGTCAACCTGTTGCGGCGACAACAGCTTCGGGCTAAAGTCGGGCTTCACATAACAGCGGTTTAAGGAGAGTCCTCTCGTGGAAAGCTTCCCCGGTTCTTACAGTCATCTCACGCCTGCCCAGCTCAAGGCCGAAATCGAAAAATGCGTCCACTGCGCGGAAAAGCCATGCATGGAGGCTTGCCCGTCCCACTGTTCGCCGATGGATTTCATCCTTGCCGCCAGGAACCAGGCTCCGTCGGACCTGCGTCGGGCCGCCCTCGAGATCTTGAAGGCCAACCCGCTGGGCGAAATCTGCGGGATCGTCTGCCCGGATACCTTCTGCATGGACGCGTGCACCCGCAAGACGTTCGATCGTCCGGTTGAAATCCCGAAGATCCAGGCAGCCATTGTTCGTCACGCGAGGGATCTCAAGACCATGGAAACGCCCGAGCGGCCGACTCTGAACGGGCGGCGTGTCGCGGTAATCGGAGGGGGCCCGGCTGGCCTTGCGGCGACGGCGCTGCTGGCTCGCAAAGGCTACGAGGTCGGGCTCTACGACGAGAGCAAGCAGCTCGGCGGCGCGTGCCTCATGATTCCGGAGTCGCGCCTGCCGCGCAAGGCGTTGCGCGACGACATCGATTTCATTCTGAAGATGGGGGCGGTGAAAACTTTCCTCGGCAAGAAGGTCGAAAGCGCGGAGCCGCTGCTCAAGGCTTATGACGGCGTAGTCGTGGCGGTGGGCGAGCCCGAGGCGACTCTTCTCGGGATCCCGGGCGAAAAGCTCGCGGTTTCGTCGATCCGCTACCTCAAGGCGCCCAAAAAGTTCAAAGCCAAGCGCGTTGCCATCATCGGGGGCGGCGCTGTCGCCGTCGACTGCGCGGTGACCGCGCGCCAGCAGGGCGCCGAGGCAGTGGAGCTCTTTGTCCGGCGTACGCATGCCGACATGCCGCTCACCGAGTGCGAGCGCCGGATGCTCCTGGATTACCGGATCGACGTCACGACGCGCACGCGGCCCCAGGCGATCGCGCGAGCGGGCAAGAAGTTCACCCTGACGACGACAAAAGTGGAGCCCGCGCCTTCGCGAGACGGAAAGGTGAAGCTCGTCGACATTCCCAAGACGAGCGTGAAGCGCCCGGGCTTCGACGTCGTCATTCTCGCCATCGGCACTGAGTGGAAAGGCGAGCGGAGCAAGAACCCCGCCGTGTTCCACGCCGGGGACTGCGTTGAAGGATCTTCGACGGTGGTGCAGGCCGCGGCCGCTGGCAAAAACGCCGCGCGCGAGCTGGATCTTTTCCTGTCCAGGGCCGCCGCCGCCGAAAAGGCCGCGCTCAAGGCCTCGCGGCGCCCGGGTTCCCGGAGTGCCATCAAGAGCCGCGAGGTGCTCGACGGACTGACGAAGCTTCCCGTCGATCTCAGGACGGACTTCTTCGGGATTCCGATCGCCAATCCGTTCCTGCTTTCGGCCGCGCCGGCGACGGACGGCCTCGAGCAGATGAAGCGTGCCTACGAGGCCGGCTGGGCCGGCGGCGTGATGAAAACGGCATTCGATAACCTGCCGATCCATATCCCGGGCGAGTATATGGTGACCTTCGGCTCGGACAAGACCACGCACGGCAACAGCGACAACGTCTCGGGGCATCCCCTGGACCGCGTGTGCCAGGAAGTGGCCGAGCTGCGCCGGCTTTATCCGGACCGGCTCACGATGGCTTCGACCGGTGGTCCCGTCACGGGCAATCATGAGGCGGACGCCAAGGTCTGGCAGTCCAACACACTCAAACTCGAGCGCGCTGGCGCGATGGCGGTGGAGTACAGCCTGTCGTGCCCGCAGGGCGGCGACGGGACCGAAGGCGATATCGTCTCGCAGAACGCGGTCGTTACCGCGCGCGTGATCGACTGGGTCATGCAGGTGAGCGATCCGTCGATTCCGAAGCTCTTCAAGCTCACGGCCGCGGTGACCTCGATCAAGCCGATCATCAAAGCCGTGAAGGAAGTCTTCGCGCGCTATCCGCACAAAAAGGGCGGCGTGACGCTGGCGAACTCCTTCCCGGTCCTGGCCTTCCGCCCGCGCGCCGGAGAGGGCCGCTGGGACGAAGGCATGGTCGTCGGAATGAGCGGCGAAGGCGTCGTGCCGATCAGCTACCTGACGCTCTCGGAGGTTTCGTCCTTCGGCGTGGCGGTGTCGGGCAACGGCGGGGTGATGGATTACCGCTCGGCCGCGAACTTCCTCGCGCTCGGCGCCCAGTCGGTGCAGGTCTGCACGGTCGTGACCCGGCACGGGCTCCCGATCATCGACGAGCTGACGAGCGGGCTCAGTCACTTCATGCATGATCGCGGTTTCAAATCCGTGAGTGACCTCATCGGGGCGGCGCTGCCGAAGCCCGTGACGCCATTCCCGGAGCTGAGCGCCGTGAAGAAGATCTCGAGCGTTCGCAAGGCGCTTTGCGAGAGCTGCGGCAACTGCACGCGCTGCCCTTACCTGGCGATCAGCTTGGACAAGAAAGGCCATCCAGTCATCGATCCCGCACGCTGCGTGGGCTGCAGCATCTGCGTGCAGCAGTGCTTTGCCGGCGCGCTCGCGATGCGTGATCGGACGGAGAAAGAGCACGCCCTTCTGGCGGAATAAGAGTGGAGCAAAAGATGGAATTCACCCTCAATGGAAAGAAGACGGCGTTTAACGGAGACTCGGAGCGGAGCCTGCTGAAGGTCCTGCGCGAGGACCAGGGAATCACGAGTCCCAAGGACGGCTGCTCAGGCCAAGGCTCCTGCGGCTGCTGCGCGGTGGAGCTCGACGGCAAGACGGTGCTCTCGTGCATCACGCCGATGAAGAAGGTCGAAGGCAAAGCGGTCGTGACGACCGAAGGGCTCGAAAAGCGCGTTCAGGACGCGCTCGCTGACGCCTTTGTCGCCAAGGGCGGGATTCAGTGCGGCTACTGCACGCCCGGGATCGTGATGCGGGCGGATTCGCTGCTCAAGTCGAATCCCTCTCCGTCGCGGGACGAGGTCTCGAAGGCGCTGCAGGGACATCTTTGTCGTTGTACGGGCTACAAGAAGATTGTCGACTCGATCATCGCCGCGGGCGAGACGCTCCGCACCGGCAAACCTCTGAAGCTTGATCCCGCGGCACTGAGCGGCAAGGTCGGCGCGCGGCTGCCGAAATACGAGGCGCGCGAGACGGTTCTCGGCTGGCGCCCGTTCGTCGCGGACCTGCGCGAGCCGGGGATGAAGTTCGGGGCGCTGCGCTTCAGCGATCATCCGCGCGCGCGCGTGCTGAAGATCGATGTCTCGGAGGCCGCGAAGCTTCCGGGCGTCATCCGGATTTTCACGTCCAAGGACGTCCCCGGCGATCGCACGATCGGCCTGATCGTTCAGGACTGGCCGCTCATGATCGCCGAGGGCGAGATCACCCGCTACATCGGGGATGTGCTCTGCGGTGTGGTCGCTGACTCCGAGGACATTGCCCGAGAGGCCGCGGCGCTCATCAAGGTTGAGTACGAGGTGCTGACTCCGATCTGCGATCCGCACGAGGCGATGAAGCCGGGCGCACCGCAGATCCACGCGAGCGGTAACGTGCTTTCGGTCACCGAGATCAAACGTGGTGATCTCAACAAAGCCCGCAAGGCTTCGGCCTTCACTGTCAAGGGCAAGTACAACACCCAGCGCATCGAGCACGCGTTCATGGAGATCGAAGCGTGCGTCGCCAAGCCCTGGA
The DNA here is from genome assembly GCA_023700925.1 of Oligoflexia bacterium. Lineage (GTDB taxonomy): Bacteria > Bdellovibrionota > UBA1018 > UBA1018 > UBA1018 > JAMPXJ01. Next base: position 8,643 of record JAMPXZ010000134.1, read on the forward strand.
CGGGTCCGTCGGGCAAGCCGGGCGTGGAGCTCTTCTCCCAGACTCAAGGCGCTTACGAGGACCGCAAGCAGGTTGCCAAGATCCTCGGCCTTCCGCAGGAGCAGGTCAATGTGACCCAGGTCCAGAACGGCGGCGGTTTCGGCGGCAAGGAAGATATGACGGTGCAGGGGCATGCGGCGCTTTTCGCGTGGCTGCTCAACGCTCCCGTGAAAGTCGCGCTCTCGCGCGAGGAGTCGCTCTGCATGCATCCCAAGCGCCATCCCTTCGAGATGGAGTACGAGCTGGGCTGTGACCAGGCCGGAAAGCTCACTTTCCTCGAGGCCCGGATGGTCTCTGACAGCGGCGCTTATGCCTCCGTCGGCATGAAGGTGAACGAGCGCGCTGTCACGCATGCCACGAGCGGTTATGAGGTCCCGGTCGTGAGCCTCTGCGGGTACAACGTCTATACCAACAATATTCCCTCCGGCGCGATGCGCGGCTTCGGGGTGAACCAGGCGGCTTTCGCGATGGAAGCCTGCATGGATGAGCTGTGTGAGAAGGGTGGCTTCGACCGCTGGCAGTTCCGCTGGGAGAACGCGCTGACCGAAGGCAAGATCACCGCCGGAGGCGAGGTGCTTCAGAAGGCCGTGGGCGTGCGCTCCTGCCTCGAAGCCGTGAAGGAGAAGTTCCAGAAGGCGAAATTCGCCGGCATCGCCGTCGGGATCAAGAATACCGGAATCGGCTGCGGCATGGCCGATATCGGCCGCGCCAAGATCGTGGTCGAGGCCGCTGATCGCGTGGTCATTCATCACGGCTGGACGGAGATGGGCCAGGGCCTGCATACCATGGCGATCCAGAGCCTCGTCGAGGCCACGGGCCTGGACCTCGCGAAGGTGAAGGTCGACGTCCGGGTCGAAACCAAGAACGAGACGCCTTGCGGAATGACGACATCGTCGCGAGGCACCTCGCTCGTGGGCCTGTCGGTGCTCGAAGCTTCCAAGAAGTTCAAGGAAGATCTCACGAAGCACAAACTCTCCGAGCTCGTGGGCCGGCAGTACGAAGGTGAGTGGATCTGCGACTGGACGACCAAGGTCGGCGTTGAGAAGCCCGGCGTGCCCACGGTGATGCATTACTCCTACGGCTACGCCGCGCAGGTCGTGGAACTTGATGAGACGGGCAAGATCAAGACGGTCTGGGCCGCGCACGACGCGGGCCGGATCATGAACCCGACGCTCTTCGAGGGGCAGGTCGAGGGCGCGGTCCACATGGGCCTGGGCTACGCGATCACCGAGGATTTCCCGCTAAAGGAC
>JAMPXZ010000135.1 GCA_023700925.1 Oligoflexia bacterium
TATCCCCGCGAAACCAGACCTAAGAGGGCGGTTATAGACCAACCAGACCCCCTCTCTTTAATGGTAGACTCATTGGAAAAACTGTCAAATCCCGAGTAAGCTAGCGAAATGCCACGCGGATCGCGCCCTTCTTTCCTGCAATTGAAGCTCCTCTGCCTGGGGCTCCTGGCCGGCATGGCCTTTGGCCTTCCCGCCTGGTCTAAGCCTTCCGTCAGCTCAACGAAGAAACCCGGCACCCAGATCAAGGTCACGCTCTTCGGTCACCCATGCGTCCTGCAGGGACCGACCGACGTGGCGACGCTCAACGCGATTCACTCGGTGAGTCCCGAGCAGACGTACACGATCTTTCTGATGGAAGACGTTCGCAAGGATTCGGCTCAGCAGCTCAAGGACAACGTCGAGAAGCTGAAGAAAGCCTCGCCTCTTCCCGCCGCACTCAAGCGGTACCGCGACGCCCTGATCCGTCGCCTCACCTCGCAGATCGCCTTCGTCGAAGGCCTGCAGGCCGCGCAGGCGGAGAAAAAATCCGCGCCCCTGCTCGCTGCGGTCCGCCCGCAGCTGCAGGGCAAGAATTCGAAGGCGTTCGAAGAAGCAGCGAAGAAGCTGGATCGCGCGGGCGCGGAGCCCGCGCTTTACGAACAGCTCCTCGAGCTTTACGGCGAACTCATCGAACCTGATCCTGAAGAAGAGTTTCACCGCGCGATCCGCGCACTGCAGGTGCAATATTCCTGCTCTTATGGAGAGGTGCAGGAGCGCGAGGCGGGAGCGGAAGAAGCCGAGTGAGCGCGCTCTCGCCGGGCGAGCGCTCCTTTTCCCATGTTTGATGATTTCTTAATATACGAATCTTTTACTCCGTTACTGCGGAATTGGCTTGTCTTTGCGGACAGCTATTGCAGAATCACCTTTGGCTCTCGAAAAAGAGCATGGAAGTGATTTGAAGCGCCCAGCCGCTGAAGTTCCGGGCTTCTGGGCATTTCGATAACCGATAGGAGATATCATGAAGAAATCAATACTGCTTCTGGCGACCTGCGCACTCGTAGCCTCCACGGCCGCGCTTGCGGATACCGCCAATGTGAACGTCTACGGCACGATCAACGTCAGCATGGAACAAGCCCGCGGCCTCGGGAGCATCGACGTCGACGACAACGAGCAGGTCCGCACCCGGATCGTCTCGAACTCCTCGAACTTCGGCATCAAGGGCATTGAGGACCTGAACAACGATCTCAAGGGTCTCTTCCAGGTGGAGCTCGACGTGAACGTCGCCACCGGCGCCCTCGGCGCGAACCTCCGCAACACGATGATCGGCCTCGGCACCCCCTACGGGTCGCTGCACTTCGGCAAGTGGGACAGCCCCTTCCGCGCCCTCACCTTCTATATGGAGCCTGTCTTCGGCGCCGGCGTGACTGAGATCAAGCCGATCCTCGACACTCCGGGTATGGGCGTGGGTTCCTATGGTAAACCCACTTACTACTCCACGACAGAGATCGACGGCTACTCCTTCAGCCGCCGCCAGAGCAACTCTCTGTGGTACTGGTCGCCGAAGTTCTACGGCATGACCGCGAAGGTCATGTTCGTCCCGGCCGCTGAGCGCGCGGACGGCATCGACCCGACCATGCTGAGCGCCTCTCTCGTCTATGAAGAAGGCCCGATCACGGCCGGCTTCGCCTACGAAAACCACAGCGAGCTGCGCAACGGCTCGACCAAGTGGCTCGGCGCCAACACCGCCGGTCAGACCGACACCAGCGACACAGGCCTCAAAGCCACGGTCGGCTACAAGCTGATGGAGAACACCGCCATCAACGCGGCCTGGTCGCAGCTCAAGTACGAGGGCAAGGTCGGCACGACGGCCCTCGATTACAAGAGGAACAGCTACTTCTTCACAGCCACGCACCAGATCATCGAGCCCATCACCCTGCGCCTCGGCTATGGCTTCGCCAGCGATGGCAAGGGCACCCAGGACGACGGCACAGCGCTCGACGCCAAGGACACCGGCGCGAAGATGTACATCGCCGGCGTCTCGTACAGCTTCAGCAAGCGGACCGACGTCTATGCGATGGCTTCCCGGATCACGAACAAGAACAACGGCTATACGTTCATTCAGAATCCGGTCGGCACGGTTGCCGCGGGCCAGGACCCCGTGTCCTTCGGCCTCGGCGTCCGGCACGTCTTCTAAGCTGAACGTACCTGTCTGAAAACAATTACGGCGGCGTCGTCCCTCGGGACTTCGCCGCCGTAGTCGTTTCTGGGCTTACTATTTTGCTGAGCTTACCGTTTCAGCGTCTCAGCGACGGTTCTAGCGCGGAGGCTTAACAGCCTTCGCTCCGCGCCCGCTTTTTGGCGGGAGAAGGCTTCTTGAGTTCCACCTTCTTCGGAAGCGTCGGCTCCCCGTTCAGGAACTTGGCGTTAAAGCCGCGCTCCTTCAAGGTGTGGTAAGCCATCTCGGCCCTTACGCCCGTCGAGCAATACGTCACCAGCAGTTTGTCCTTCGGCAGCTCCCCGATCCGGGTGACGATCTCGTCGGCCGGGATCAGGAGCGCGCCAGGGATCGTTCCCGCCTTCGTTTCCTCACGGTCGCGGACGTCGAGAATCACGGTGCCTTCGGGTGTCTTGGCGGCAAGCGCATTGAACTCCTCCGCGGCAATCTCACCGGGGCGCGGCTTCGGCACGTAGGCGATCTTCGAGCCGGGCTCCCCCTTCTCGAGCGCGTGACCCGCGGCGGTCCAGGCGGCGACTCCGCCCACGAGCACCTTCACGTTGGTCTGTCCCGTGGCCAGGATCGCTTTGGCAACCGCGGCGGCATCCGCCTCCGTAGCGCCGTAAACGATGAACGGAGCCTTCTTGTCGGCCTTGGGGAAAGTCTTGGAGGCCGCCTTCACCTTGGCCACCTCGAGCGCGACCGCACCCTTGATGAAGCCTTCCTTGATCGCGGCGGGGCCCCGGGCGTCGATCAGGATGTGCGGCACATCCTTGTCAATCCAGGCCTCCTTGAGGAACTGCGCCGTCAGATGCGTGAAATTCTTCTTGGACCACTCGGGCACGCCGCCATGGAAGACCTTGATCTTCGTATAGCCGAGCTTCTCGGCGGCCACGCTGGACTTCGGGCTCATCTGGCAGGTGACTCCGCCGCAGTAGAAGATCAGGAAGGTGTCCTTGTCCTTCGGCAGGCGATCGGCCGCGAGCTTCTTGAAAGCCGGGTAAGGCAGGTTGACCGCCGTCGGGATGAAGCCTTCCTGGAACCTGGGGAGCGGCCGCGAATCGACGAGGAGGAATTTGCCCTTTTCGGACCCCAGTGCGACGAGCTTGGCCACCTCGGCCACGCTGATCAGCTTTTCTGCCGGAAGATCGATCGGCGGCTTGAGCTCGAGCGCCACGACGTGCTTTTCGCCATCGCGTTCCTCGTACTTGATTTCGATCTCGTGCCCTTTCTTGACCTCGCGGAGGTGCTCGGCCGGATGGGTTTTGTCGCCCAGCTCCACCTTGAGCTTCTCCTCATCGAACTTGAAGATGAGAGTCGCGTCGTCCGTCTTGAGCTGGATCGCCTTCGCCTTGAAGGCGACGCTCTCGAAGTAGCCGCGGTAGACCTGCTCGCGCGGCTCATGACAGTTCAGACAGACCTTCGGCATGCTGAAATGGGACTCGGGCACTGCTTTTTTTTCCTCGGCCGCGGCGGCGAGCTGCGGCGCGAGCAACAGAAACATGACCAGCTTGATCACTGAGCTTCTCCTTGTTGTGTCGGGCGGCGAACAGGCGCTCGCCCCGGATTAGTAGGTATCCTCGCCATTACACAGCAGCCCGTTCGGCCCGGCAAGGAGCTATTTCGCATTTTATAAGGTCCTAATGTTCTAATCCACCGCTCTCCACCCGCCCGCCACGGAATCAAACCCCGGGATGGCCGATATCTAGCAGCTATTTAATGGACTTGATCGCGCGACGCCGCCTCCGCCATGGTGGGGTCATCCGAAAATCAGGAAAGGGAATCGCCATGAGTGACCGCCGCCTGCTGCCTCTTCTCGCCGTTGCCGCCCTGCTTCTCTCCGCATGCGAATCGGATGGAACCGCCGCCCCGGGAGGTCCTGACTCCGGCGCGCCTCCCGCGCCTTCCGTGCCCAACGCCCAGACCGGCTCGGAGAACATCCGGGCCCGTACCTTCGACTTTGCCGGCGGGAAGGCGGTCGGGATGGATTTCCAGCAGGTCCGGCTGGAGATCCTGCCGGATCCTTCGGCTTCCGAGACGATCGGGCGCGCCGCCATCGATTTCGTGACCCTCGCCGAGGGGCGCCCCTACTTCCTGCTCAACGCCACGATCGACGCCGTCCGGCTCGACGGGCGCGCCATCTCGACGGAGACGACCACCGACCCCGACGGCCTGAACCAGGTACGCGTGCTCTCCGAGAACGTCGCGCCCGGAGGCAATCACACGCTCGAAGTGGACTACCGCCTTTCGGCCGAAAACGTGACCTACCGCGAAGGCGGCGTCGGCCTGGTGACCTCCATGGCCGACATTGATAGCGGCAACTTCTTCGAGAAGTACGGGCCCACCAACTTCGAAGACGACCAGTACGGCATGACCGTCACCCTCACGCTGCAGAACACGACGACCGAGCACCGCCTGTTCACCAACGGTACGGTGACGCAGTCGGGCCCCACCGCGTGGATCATCGAGTTTCCCGCGTTTTATACGACCTCGTCGTTCTACTTCCACATCACGGACAAGTCGCTCGCGGTGAGGACCGGAACGCATCCGGGGCTGCAGAAGGAGATCCCCTACACGGTTTACGCCGAGGATTCGAGCTCCGCGGACTCCGCGGCGAGCCGTATTCCCGGCCTGCTTCAGGAGCTCGAGGGCACCTATGGCGCTTTTCTGCATCCTTCCTTCACCGCGTTCATCTCCGGCGCGGGCGGAATGGAGCATGCGGGCGCCACGATCACCAGCCTCTCGGCGCTCGGCCATGAGATGACCCATTCGTGGTTCGCGCGCGGCGTGATGCCATCGGGCGGCAGCAGCGGCTGGCTCGACGAGGCGATCGCAAGCTGGCGCGACGGCGGCTATCAGCGTGCGGGCAGCATCCAGACGCGTTCAGCGGAGAATCTGGCGGACCTTTCGCTCTTCGAGCGCTTCACGCCTTATGCGGCCTACTCCGCCGGCGCGCAGCTCATGAGCGAGCTGGACCGGATTTTCGCCGAGCGCTTTGGCGGAATGCGCACACTGCTCGCGCAGTTTTTCGGCGAATTCAAGGGACAGACGATCACGACCCCACAATTCGAGACCTGGTTGGAAGGCAAGACGGGTGACGATCTCACCGCCACGTTCGAGCGGTACGTCTATGGCGAGGGCGACGTCGCCGGCACTGTTCCGGGACCCGGCACTCCGCCGCCGCCTTCGACGTTGCATCCGCCCGCGCTTACTCAGGAAGAGGTCGAGGCGCTGAGGTAATCGCCTCGATCGCTGGCACCGCCGCAAGCCATTTATAGCCCGTAGGGCGACTAATCCCATAGGCCTCGCAGATAGTGCGAAAGGGGCGCTCTCCCTTCTCGGCTTCCAAGACAAACTTCATTCTTTCTTCGACCACTCGAGTTTCCCTCCATCCCACAGGCAGGCCCTCCCTGTGCTGATGATGAACGCAAAGTGTAAAGGATGTCCTGGGTCAGCGTTAACGATGTCCTGGGTCCAAAGTGTAAACCATGTACCAGGTCCGGAGCCGAGAATCTACCGTAGGTGAATGGAATAACATTGCCCCGGCGTGAAATGTAAACTTTTGTCTTGACCCTACCCGCAAGGTTCGATAGACAAATCGCAGGCCATGTCTCACGAAAAAGCTGATTCACAACTACCGAGAAGCCCCCGCGAAAAGCGTAGCCTCAGCCGCGCCCAGCTCGACTTTCTGAAGACGCCCACGTTTCGCGAGCTGAATAGGCGCGAGCACGGCGGACGCCTCGGCGAAGGCCGGCGCAAGACGGCGCGCCCGATGAGCCCGCGCCTGCCGCTCCATGTGATCCTGAGATCCGAGCGGGCCAAGGGTGAGTGGTCGCTCCTCCGAACAAAGCACGAAAAGCGCGTGAAACACCTCACGTACGCCCTCGCGCGCAAATTTCATGTGAAAGTCTACCGCTTTGCCAACGCGGGAAATCACCTGCACCTGGTGCTCAAGGCAAAACACAAAGACGGATTCCAGGCGTACTTGAGAGCGCTCACCGGCACGCTCGCGCGCACGATTACGGGTGCAAAAAAAGGCGTGAAAAAAGGCAAGTTCTGGGACACCCTCGCGTACTCGCGCGTGGTGACCTGGGGGCGGGAACTCAAGAACGTGAGTTTCTACGTCATCATGAACGAGCTCGAGGGGCTCGGTGTCTGGTCGCGAGAGTTCGTGGCCAAAGCGCGTGCGCCGACGCGACAGCGTCCCTGAAAGGAAATCGCCAAAACTGCGGAACCTCCGCCTGGGATTGCGCACAAGCGTCGCGCTCAGCCGTCGCGCACACTCAGCCAAGTGCGTGGCTGCGGCAAATGCCCTCGCCCCCCGCTGTGAAAGTGACCTGTGAAAAGTCCGGGGAACTACTTCACCACTCCCCTGAAAGCGGCTATCGCCTCGAAAACTCCGCTGCGCATCATGGCAACGGCGATCGCCGCGAGGAGCAGCGCCGCGATCTTCGAGAAGACGACGGTGCCATCCTTGCCGATCAAGCGCGTGATGGTTTCGGAACGGCGGAGCAGCGCCCAGGCGAGCAGGAAGTTCACCACCAGCGCCGCGATCGTAATCGGGAAGCCGACGGTTTTGACCTGGAGAATCAGCGTTGTGAGGACGGCGGGACCCGTAATGAGCGGCACGGCGAGCGGTACGACGCCCGTGGAGCCCGATGCGCGATTGGCGGCCTCGGGTTGACCGACAAGATCCGCGAGCGAAACGAGCAGAAGCACGAGGCCGCCCGCGATCTTGAAGTCAAACAGGCTGATCCCGAGGTAGCCGAAGATCTGTTCCCCGAGCACCATGAAGATGAGCGCCACGACGAGCGCCACCGCCATCGACGTGTTGACGATCCGCTTGCGCTCCGGAGCCGGGAGGTTGCCGGTCATCGAGACGTAGAGTGGGAGCGTCCCGACGATATCGAGCGCGACGAAAACCGCTATGAACGAAAGGCCGAAATCCTTGAGCATTCGTAACCCCCTGCCGGCGCCGCAAAGTCCGCCCGCCGGCCTTTCAACGCCGACTTATCCAGTCAGCCCTTTGCGCATCCCCTTCAGAATGGTCAGCCCTTCCCTCAGGCTCACCCCACCACCGCGGTCACGTGATGCGGCTCAACCAGGTACTTGCGACAGATGTCTCGGATGTCCTTGGCGGAGATCGCCTTGATCCGTTTGATGAGGGCCGCCTCGTCGGTGAGCGGAATCCCGTAAAGCGTCTCGAGGCCATGGTGAGCGGCAAGCGCGCTGTCGCTCTGCAGGTCCATCGCCCGCCGCCCAAGGAGAAACTCTTTCGCGCGCGCCATCTCGGCCGGAGTCGGCCCCTTGGCAACCAAGTTCTCCAGCACCGAGCGGATTCCGGCGAGAGCCTCCTCTTTCTTCTGCGGGGCGCAGGCGATGTACGTGCCGACATAGCCGCGTTCGAGTCCCTCGAAGCTGATCGGCGCCACCGAGTAGGCCAGGCTCTTTTTCTCGCGCAGCTCGATGAAGAGCCTGCCGCTCTGGCCGCCCAGCAACGTCTGGAGCAGCCGCAGGGCGAAGCGATCCTCGGCGAAGACCTTCGTCCCGAGCCCGCCCACGAGAATATGGAGCTGCTCGCGCCCGAGGCTTCGCTCCACCCAACGCGGACCTTTCAACTCCGGCTCGTCGGGAAGAGTGAGCGGCAGGTCCGCCGCGCGGCGATTCTCGACGGCAACACGGACGCCCTCCTCGAGCTCGCGGAGCCACAGCTCCAGCATCGGGCGCTGAATGGCGCCGCTGATGGAGATGACGAGCCGTTCAGGCCGGAGCCAGTCACGATGGAACTGAGCGAGCTTGGCCGAGTGGATCGCCTTGACGCTCTCCAGGGAGCCGCTCGTGATCCGTCCATAGGGGTGATTTTCGAAGAGCGTTTCGAGGAAGAGCTTCGAGCAGAGCTGCGACGAATGATCCTCGATGCCGCGGATCTGGTCCTCGACCACGCGGCGGGTGTGATCCACCTCCGTCTCAGGGAAGGTCGCATTCAGGAGCACGTCATTGAAAAGCGAGGACAGCGCTCCCCAGTCGCGGGCGAGGCCCGTGAGCTGAAGTCCCACGCTGTTGCGGCCGGAGAAGCCCTCCATGCCCGACGCGTGCCCCTCGACGATGGAGGCGATATCCCGCGCGTTTTTCGAAGGGGTCCCCTTGTTCCAGGTGTTCGCCAGAATGTGGCTTGCGCCCCAGTCCCGCTCGCCGCTTTCCACCGGGTGCGCGAGCTCCAGCCGGAGCCCGCCGAGCACCGAAGCGTGCACACTGAAAACGTGGGACTGCGGCCTTTCGAAGTGTACGACGCGAATTCCGGAGGAAAGCTGGAGCAGCTCCACGCCCCGCGCCTTCGCGGCCGCCTTGCCCTTGCGTGGCGCGGCCGGAACCGCGGGCGTGGGCTCAACCGCGAGAAGCGTGCGGGCCGCCTCGGCGATCTCGCTCGTTTCAAACGCGCTCTCGCCCTTGGGCACGAGCACGACCCCGCTCATCCTCTCGGGCAGCAGGTACTTGGCGACGACCTCGCGGATCCGCGCGGCATCCACCAGATGCAGCTCCTCGAGGTAAGTGCGGTCGAACTCCATGTCGCCGAGGATAAACTTGAGGAAACCCAGCCGCCCCGCCATCCCGTCCGCGGTCTGGGTGGCATAGAGGCGTTCACTCTCGATGTTCACGATCACCCGCGCGAGCTCCTGGGGAGTCGGCCCCTCCTCGCGAAGACGCCGCATCTCCTTGAACATCTCCTCGGCCGCCGCGTTGATCTTGGCGATGCTGTCGACCTCCGCCTCGAAGTACAGCATCCCGGGATCCTTCGGTACGTACAGGCTCCCGGAGACCTCCGTGGCGATCGCCGTTTTGTAGAATAGCTGCTGATAAAGCCGGCCCAGCTCTCCCATTCCGAGAATGCCGGCGAGCAGATCGAGCGCGGGAATGTCGGCATGCGAAAGCTCCGGCGCGCGGAAGCTGAAGCTCAGGGTCGGCGTCTTGACATCGAAGCTCTTGACGATGACCGGTGGAAGACCTTTGCGGAGCGCGGGCTCCGTCGGCCGCGGACGCACCGTGGCCTGGCGCTTGGGGATCACGGTTTTTCCGAAACGCTTTTCGAGCGCCTTCAAGATGGATTTGCGGCGCGCGCCCGTGGCGTCCTGGACCGGCCCAACCAGCACGAGTCCCATCTTCCCGGAAACGTAGTTACGGCGGTAAAAAGCCTCGAGCGCGGCGACCTTGGCGGCTTTCAACGTCTTGGCGTAGCCAATCACGGGCCGGCCATAAGGATGGCGGCGGAAGGTCTCGGTAAAGAGGCCCTGAAAGAGCTGCCTTCCCGGCGAGTCCTCGTTCTTGCGCAGCTCCTCGAGAATCACCTCGCGCTCCCGCGCGAAATCCTCCTTGAGAAACCGCTGCGGTTTGGCCATCAGGCCGAACACGTCGATCACGCGCTCCCAGTGATGGGCGGCGCAGGTCACGTGGTACACCGTCTGATCGAACGAGGTGTAGGCGTTGATGTCGCCGCCAAGCGACTCAATCGCGCGCGCGGTCTGGCCGGTCGACGCCCGGCCGGTCTCCTTGGCCGCGGCATCCTTGAAGAGCATGTGCTCCAGAAAGTGCGCGAACCCCTCCTCGCCCTTGCCCTCATCGGCGCTGCCGGCCTTGACCCACCAGTAGGTGGCGGCCACCGG
>JAMPXZ010000136.1 GCA_023700925.1 Oligoflexia bacterium
CGCTCCGACGATCCGGGTAATGCAGAATCGGCAACTCTATCTCTACACGAAGAAGGGAAATGAGAACATCGTCGAGCTTCTGGTCATGAATGAAGTCTGCGAAGAATTCAACGAACCCTGCAAGGCCCTGATAGATAGCCTCAATCGCAACAGCCTCTGGGAAGCGGATGGTTTCGAGGGTGAGCTTTTCCTTCCGATCAGGCGAACGCTCTTTGAAATCGTGGTCCCGGTGGGATCCGATCCGAAGGCGCTTGAGGGTGTCATTTCGCGCTATTCCGAAAACAGCTTCTTTTCGGTTGGGGATCCTGTATCCGCGGTAGCGAATGGATTAGGAGAGTCCCATGAGAAATAGTCTCGTGGTATTGGCAGATGCGTGCGTCGCTCTTGGTCTGGCTCCCGATTCAGCGGCTGATAACGGAGGAAGTGACGGTGACGTTGGTGAGAGTCAACTCAGGGTCTCACCGGACGGCATGGTCTCCTATGACCACGTTGTCGAGCAGAATTACGGCTACTACGATGTCTACTTGCCAATGCTAAAGGGATCCGACGGGAGATACTATGTCTTTTCTCGGCCCGAAGAGGAGGTCCAAAAAGACAGCTTCAGTTATGGCGTGCTCATGAATGCTGAGAGGACTGACGCAATTTGCGCTTCATTGGGATTGAGCAGGAATGCCCACCATTCTTCTACCTGGGAGCATATTGAACCAGGTGAAAGCTATGTTTACGGCCCATTTGAAACTCCTCGACTGTTCAAGGAGAGCTGGTGGAAATTTGAGGACGCCAAGAAGTTGGTCGTTTTGCATTGCGAGGATATTTATGATGTCAGAAGGGTCAGTGGCTTTCCCGGTCCGAGACTTCCAAGACTTATAGTTCGAGGCGGCACAATTTCCATTCCCGTGCCCTAACGAAGCCAGTGATTTGAACACTACAGTCGCAAGAGATTCCCTTCCGCAATTTCCCGGAAACCCCGGGAAACCCGCGGATCCTCTTTCACCCGCTCCCAGTACCGCACGGCGAGGGGAAGGGCGATCTTCCAGGCCTCAAGAAGGGTATGGTCGTAAGTCGGAAGCGTGAACGACCGGCCCGCGTCCTCGCCGCCGCTGGTGGGCGCATACAGCATCGGGAGCATGTCGTACACCGGAGCCAGCGTGGCGCGCGGCATTCCAGGCTCCCAGAAGAACGAGAGATTGCCGGGATGGCGATCGCTGTTCGCGATCAGCCTTCCGAAGGACTCCAGCACCTGAATCGTTTTAAGGTCCTCGGCGCTGATCTTCTTCCCGCGCTCCAGGAGCGCCGCGGAAATCGCCCAATTCTCGGCGCGCGCGGTCCATTCGTTCTCGAGCGCGGCAAGCGAAAGCATCCCGCGCCGGCCGCGGGCGTCCACGCGATCGAAGCGCACGACTTCGAGGAAGGTTCTTCCTCCGGCTTCGAGAATGCGGCCTTCGGCCGCCGGAATTCGCGCTTCCCGCAAGAGCTCCAGCGCCAGCGACTCGCAGAGCAGGAGATCGCGCCAGCGTTCCGCGGCGAACGTTGCGCCGGCGGGAGAGAACTTCACCAGGACTTTCCTGCGCGTTCCATCGCTGTTTCGCAAGGTCGCCCCGAACTTCGGATGTTCTCCTCCGGCGGAGGAGCCGGCAGGCTGTCCGTCGAGCGCGGTCTGGGCGCATGCGACATACCGCGCTCCCGGATCGGCCGCGTCGATGGCTTCTTCCTCGTCCCTGCCGCGGGCTTGGAACCGCTCGAAGGACTCGGCGCCGATCAGGAGATTTCCGACCAAATCCTCACCCCTTCGTGCCATCGCGTCGAGCGCGTCGTCCGGGCTCCAGTCCAAGATCCGTGGCGGCAAGCGCAGTTCGGGGTGCTGGTGAGCGAAGGCTTTCCCAAGGAACCCCTGAGGCCGGAGATCATCCAGGAAAAAGGGGAGCCCCGGGTAAATGAGCGGTTTGAAAGGCGCGGATTTCATCTGCACGGCGAACGAATGCGGATGAAGCGCGAGGAGCTTGCCCAGCGGAATGACCTCTCCTTGGGGTGAGACCTGAAATAGAGGAATCTCAGAGCCGAGCGTGCGGATCGGCCGAAGCGCGGCCAGCTTTCGATTTCGCGCGGCCCCGAGGGTGATAATGCTTTCAGGGTTGGCTTTGGTCGCTCGAAACAAGGTGGGTTGGCTCGTCTTCAGGCGACTCATGAGGCTGGCGGGGCTTTGAGGTCCATCCGCGCGTAATAATGAAAGAAGCTTTGATTCGAGTAACTGGCTCATCTGGATGAATTGATGATGACATGAATGATAGTGTGAATGATAGAAATATTTGAGACTGCCATTATTTTAAGAGGTTATCATTCTTAGATTCAAACCATGTGAATTATAAAAACATGGTGACTGGCTAGGCTCATCTCAGAAAGTAGGAGATAGCCTATCGAAACGGTCTGATATTTGATAGAAGTGGAGCCTGCGTTATGGGTTGCAGGAGGAATTATGACCAGCAATTTGTCTTGTTGGAGGTTCAAGTTCTGGTTGGTATTCGCGCTGACAATCCTTGGTCTTTCGGCTGCGGCATCTGGCAATACGCTGATTGTGACTCACCCGGAACTGGAGTTTGACAATCATGCCTCGGCCGCGGCTGGTACGGTCAAGCTGCTTGGAAGCCCACATTTTAATCGGAAGTTAGTACTCACCACGGGGTCTCCTTTCACCTTTTCGGCTGATAATCATATATTCGAAATTAAATATTCTTCTCGAGGAGAACTTGCCTGGGATGCGAGCGATCCTGACATTACTGTAGCGGGCGGATATTTTGACCGGTGTTTTCTAAGCACGCTAATCAGCCTTGTCCAATTCTCGAAGGGCAAAGAAGATGTTCGAATCCAATATCCGAAGCGCTCAGGGCTTGAACCTGAAACGTGTCCGCCAGGCGAAATGATCCGACAGATTCAGCTCGATGCCCTTCAAGGTCACGGGAGTTTTCATCGCGACCTCGCCCGCGATCGCTTCAAGCGCGGAAGATCCGAAAAGGTGATCGATTTTGCCGAGATCGCGCGACTGCAGGGCGTTGGGCGGGCAAAGCGTGCAGGCGGTTGCTGCTTCTGGCGCCTCGGTGAAGCCGGGAAGCGCCGCGGGGACCTCGTTCCAGATCGGGCTCCCTGGGCCGAAGTTCCAGTCCCCGCCGACGATCAAGGGCTCGTCTCCCGCGAGTTGCCGCGCCCACTCGGCAACCTGGAGAAACTGCCGGCGACGGATGTCGAGCAGGGTGTCGCGTTCGGTGTCGTAAAAAGAGATCAGGTGAGTGTTGGCGACCCAGATCGGGCCGAGCTGTGGGTGGCGAACGCGGGCGACGAGGACGGACTTTCGCGGCAGGGATTCGCCATTTGCGATCGCATCTTGCGGCGGCTGCGAGGGGAAATAGAGAATGGCCCTGGTGATCGAGTCCAACGGGTACTTTGATAGAATTAGGAGCCCGGAGTCGAGCGGCCGCAACGGGTCTTCGCGCTCGGCGAAGTGATCGTAGCCGCAGGAAAGCAGGCGATTGCGGTCTTCGAGGCTCCAAACCTCCTGGAGCAGTACGACGTCGTCGGGCGCTTCCCGCAGGGCGGAGCAGATGGCCTCCACGCGCTCGGCCCTGAGCGGGCTTACGACATGGAAGCCCGCGTCCGGGACCGCCCAGATATTGAAGCTCAGAACCGAGAGCAGGGTGCTCAGCAGCTGGGCAGTTTGCATAAGGGCTTTCCTCTCCGGATGGCTTCTTCGATCACCTGCAGGATCTTCACCGGCGTGGAGCTGAACGTCGGCACCGAGCCCAGCTCGCGATCGATGAGTTTCTGATCCTGGGTGGCGAGCTTGATCGCCAGCGATACGACGCGCGACTCCCGTACGTGCTGCAGGAAGGCGCGCCCGGCTCCGCTGGTGAAGTGGTCCGGGGCCAGGCGCTCGAGGAATGCTTGCGTCTGATCGAGGACGCTGCCGACGAAGCAGTCGAGCTCCGAGCCCTGGAGCCGGCCATCTTCATTCACGTCGCAGTGGCCGTAGCGGCTCATGGCTTCGGCGATCCAGAGCTTCTTGCCGGGTGAGCCCGCGGGGAGGTCTGCTGGAGCACCGATGAAGGTAGCGAGCTGGTCCCAGTCGGCGTGGGCTGAGCCATTGAGCCAGTCAGAGAGGCCCCTTGGGAGCTCGAAGGTGCGGAAGGAGCCGTTGATGGCAATGAGCTTCGCGACTGAGCGGGGCAGCCCCGATGAGTTCAGGAACTCCAGCAGCATCCGCGAGCCGTCGTGAACGCCGGGGTCCAGCTCGACGAGCTCGCTGGTGACGACGAGATGGCTCGCCTTGAGCAGGAGCGGCATCGCGCAGTCGAGCTCGAGCCAGTTGAAGCGAGAGTCCTCATCGAGGTCGCACTTCATCAGGAGGCGCTCGAGCATGGAGAGGAGCGCCACGGGCGCGAGGCTCGACTCCGAATCCGCGTATTGAGTGAGCGTGACCTTGGTTGGAGGCCGTGTCGGATCGTACAGGTCCTCGTAGACCTCGATCGGCTCTTCGGAGACGCCGAGCAGTGCGTGCAGGAGGGATTCGCGAGTTTGAGGCGCAAGCGACGTCAGGATTGGATAACTGAAGGGCTCGTATGTGAGCCCCATGTGGAAGTTCTCGATGAATTCACGCCGGCTGAAATAGGGCTCGCCTGGCAGCTTGTAGACCGAAACGTTCGGATCGCTCTTGTAGCGCTTGACCGTACCCCACCAGGGCGTAGCCCATCTCTTGCGGTCCTGGATGTCCTCGTAGACCTTCAGGACGCCGTAAAATTCCTCGGCGTTCAGGGCTCCATCGGTATTGCCGTCGGGCAGCCACTCGTCGCCGATCAGGCCGATGAGGCCATAGAGAGATCCGGGCTTGACCAGGATGGGTGCGGCGGGAATTTCGTGTCCCTCGCGATCCTTTCTTGTGGCGTCGGCGGAGATGAATCTCAGGAAGGTGAAGGCCAGGTCCATGGCTTCCTGCGCCTCCTTGGAGGAGGTGCCGGTGGCAAACGGAATGCGACCGTCCCGGTTGGAGTCAAAGGCATCGAAGATTCGCGTGATCGCGGCGCGCTCAAGGAGCCGGACCATCGTCTCTTGCCAGGAAAGGGTGCCGTCGAGCGGCCTGATCTCAGGGCGTTCGGCGTCGTAGACGCGCGGGTAAGAAAGTCGGCCTTTGAGCGCGATCCGGCTCATGAGGGTGTTCTCAAGGGGGCCCCGGAGGACTTGGCGCGCACTGACTTCACACTCGTCGGAGGGTTTGCTCATGCAGTCGAACGCGCTCGCGGCCTCGCGGAAGCCTTTCGCCAGCTCGTCGACGTCATCGAGGAGGGGCAGGAGGGGGGCGACGCGCAGTCCAGCGCGCGGCTCTCCGGAGAGCTTCTCTGCGACCCGAACCACGTCCGGAAGAAGACCCGTCGTTCCGTCGTCTGTGCTGCTCAATGAGCTGAAGGCAAAGCGGAGCTGGTCCGTGGAGTATGAGTGGAGCTCTGGGCTGGAAAAATACTCCCGCACCTGCGAGAGCGCCGCGCGCCATTCGGTCTCGATGCCTTTTGGGAAATGAGCGGGGTGAAGGTCGGTCAGCGCCCATTGAAACGTCAGGGGCGCCGCTCTTGCCGACTCGATCGCGATCTTCAGAAGCTTGCGGAGTGAACGAGCTTCAAAATCGGAGTCCCAGCGCCGGGACTCGCTGGTCTCGAAGAGCAGGCCTTTGAGCCTCCAGATCGCTTCGAGCTGAGCGGGATCCGCGCGGGAGTCTATGCTTGAGGCGAGGGCTTTGGCTTGCCGCAGACTGAAGCGACCTTCGAGCGAGATGAGCGCGGTGAGCTCCTCGAGCATGCTGAGCACGTCGTTGAACTGCGGCCAGGTCCAGGCTTCGAGCTTGATCCGGGTGTACTCGAGCGCGCGCGGGCCGTGCGTCCTCACCCAGCTCAAGAGGGCGAGCGCGGTCTTGCGGGAAAGCCTCTGCTCGCCTTCGGGGTGAAAAAGCGAAAGTGCGCCGCCCACGGCCTGCCATTCGTTTTCGCTGAGCTTGACCTTGAGGAGCCCCTCTCGTTGGAGCGTCTGAAGCTCCGCGAGGGAAAGTTCGCCGTAAGATTTTCCCCGCACTCTTTCGAATGCGCTTTCGAGCTGCCGTTCGAGGCAGTCGACTCCTCCGAGGAGCTTGTCCGGCTTTTCGAGTTCTTCGAGGGCGGGGAGGGCGCATTCAGCGGCCGCGGGCTGCGCGAGACGGGCCACGGGCGCGGGGGCTTCCTTTTCGCTTACGAGTCCGCAGGCCGATAGCGCGAGAAGGAGCGTCGTCAGCGCGAGGGCGCGGAGAGAAGCTGTTTGGAACGTCATGTGCCCACCTGCCATTCGAGATTGAGGAAGAGCCGGTCGTTCGTGCGCCATTCGCCGAAGTAGCTGCCATCGGGACCGGAAAAGATGTCGAACCCGAGTCGAACATTCCCGCGATCGGAAACGGGGTGGGTCACACCTGCGCGAAGCCACAGGTCGCCTTGTCCGAGGTGGCTCATGGCTCCGAGCGATCCTGAGAACGCGCGAAATGAGGCGCGAATTTCGCCTTGGACGAGGTGTTCCAGGAACAGAGCGTCCGGACCGCTGAGCTTGCTCGAATAGCTCAGCGCCCAGGCCGGCTTTTCCAGGCGGAGCTCGGCCGCGCTCACCCCGTCGCTCGAGGCGAGCAAGGAGGTGAGGAGCGAAGGGTTCCAACGCTGCGTCAGCGTGCTCGTCCAGAGCTGCGGAAAGCGGGGTTTGACTACCGCAACCGCCTGCACGCCACTGTCGCTGACCCGCAGGAAGCCCGAGGTGTCGGGCGTGGGCCCGGGCGCGGGCGCGCGGCTCAGGGTGAGCCACGTTTCTTTCCATCTTGCCTGGGCCATGAGCTGCGGCTGCAGGAGCACGTCCTCGAGCAGATTGGAGCGGTCCAGCTCGTATCGGATCGGCAAACGAACGCCATCCGCGTCGAGCAGTTCCGGCGGGCGCCGGCCGAAGCGCGCGGTCGAGGCGCCAGTAGGGCCTGAGAGCAGCACCTCGGAGCCGAGGCTCGGGACAAAGAACGGGCTCGCCGAGAGGCCCCATTGAAATTCGGAGTCGGTTATCGGCCCGCTCCAATAGTGCGCGCCGATCCAGCCGAGCAGAATGGGTGCCGGAAAGGAGGTGGGAGAGATCGGCGTGGGAGCAAGGCCTTCACCCAGGAGGATACCCCGGTTTTGAGGCTGGCTTTGAGCAAGCAGATGCCAGGGACGAGTGGCGTTCGGGTTTTCGGAAACTTCCCAAGGATGCGCTCGGCCCCAGGTCACCTGGCCGGTTCGGAGCCAGGCGCGGTCGAGGTCAACCGAGGCGTCGCGGCGGCCGAGCGTCTCGCCTTGAAAATGAGCGGAGAGCTGCCAGGTTTTTTCTTCTTCCCATTTCACCTGGCTGCTTACGACCGATTGAAAAGACGGCTCGCTGCCGCGCTTGCCTGAATAAACATGGGGCGCCAGCGTGACGCCGGTCACCTGGTTGGCATGGGTATCCGTTGCAGAGGCCGCCATGGCTAGTAAGGCAAAAAAGGGTAACGATTTCGGAATCATTGCGCATTGCATTATAGCAGTACGAAGGCTGCCGCGCAAATGGTTTCAAGGACAGTAACTCGCTGAAATCGCGGTTGAAGTCAGCTCTGCGCGCAGGCCCGCGCCCCGGCCGCCAGGAGCGCCAGGAAGCTTTCGGGCTTGAGGCTCGCGCCGCCCACGAGCGCGCCGTCGACGTTCGGGCAGGCGAGAAGCGAATCCGCGTTCTCGGGCGTCACGCTGCCGCCATAGAGAAGCGGGGTGTGGGACGCAGCCTCGCTTCCAAAACGGTCCGTCAGGAGCTTCCGGAGCGTGGCATGGGCCTCCTCGGCTTGCGCCGGCGTCGCGGTGAGGCCGGTGCCGATCGCCCACACGGGCTCATAGGCGATGACGAGTCGTCCGTCGAGAAATTTGGCCGCACCTTTTCCGGCTTCCGGGAGTGCCCCGGAGAGCTGGCGGGTGAGGACCTCGGTCGTGCGGCCCTTTTCACGCTCCTCGCGCGTTTCGCCGATGCAGAGGATGACGCGAAAGCCTTGCTCGAGCAGGCTCTCCGTCCGCTTGCGCACGGTCTCGTCCGTTTCGCCGAAATATTGCCGGCGCTCGGAGTGGCCGTTGAGGACCCAGCTGATGCCGAGCTCCTGCAGCATGGGGCCGGAGAGCTCGCCGGTGAACGCGCCCTTTTTTTCCCAATGCGCGTTCTGTGCGGCCACCGCGATCGGGAAGGCCGCCTCGCGCGCGGCCTCCATCGCCCGTCCGAGCGAGAGCATCGGCGGAATCACGCAGGCGCGCAGACGTCCCGTCGCGAACGCCGACGAGGCGCTGGCGGGCAACGCCTTAGCGGCGTCGCCTTTGACCTTCGCGAAGAACTCGCCGGTCTCCCGGAGAGTGAAGTTCATCTTCCAGTTGCCTGCGATGAGGACGCCCCGGGTCTTCATGAGAGAGTCGGCTGAATGAGCTGCTGCCGCGCGGACCGCAGGATCTCGATCCCGGGTAGGCCGTTGCCTTCGAGGTATTCGAGGACCGCGCCGCCGCCGGTGGACAGGTGGTCGAATCTCTCGGCCACGCCCGACTCCTTGATCGCGCTCACGGTATCACCACCGCCGACCACCTTGATGGCGTCCAGCTCAGCGACGAACTTGGCGACCTCGAACGTGCCCTGGGCGTACTCCGGTTTTTCGAACCAGCCGAGCGGACCATTCCAAAAGATCATCTTGGCGTCTTTCAGGAAGTCGCAGAATCTTTCGATGGTCTTAGGCCCAATGTCGAAACCCTGGTTCGTATCGGCGGGAACAAGAAGCGGCATCTCACGGCGCTTGGCTTCTTTCATGATCGCGCGCGCCGCTTCGATATCCGCGGGCTTCGGGGTCTTCGAGCCTGGCGGAAGCGTATCCCCCTGGGCGAGCCAGAAGGCGTGCGCCATGGCGCCGCCGATGACAATGCCGTTTACCCTGCTCATCAGCGACTCGATCGTCTTGATCTTGTCGGTGACCTTCGCGCCGCCGAGGATCGTGTAGAAGGGCTTCTTCGGGTTCTTGAGCAGCGGGTCGAGGAATTTGAGTTCTTTTTCGATGAGCAGGCCCATGCCTTTGACCGGCATCAGCGAGGGAACGCCGTAGGTCGAGGCGTGCTTGCGGTGCGCGGTGCCGAACGCGTCGGTGATGTAAACCTGGCCGAGCCGCGCGAGCTGCTTGGCGTACTCGAGGTCGTTGCCTTCCTCCCCTGGGTAGAAGCGCAGGTTCTCGAGCAGCAGGACCTGGCCTCCCTTGAGGCTCTGGGCCATGAGCTCGATGCCTTCGCCGACGCAGTCATCGGCCAGCGTGACCTCCTGCCCGAGCAGCACGGCGAGGCGGTGGGCGACGGGCTCCATCGAGAACTCGGGGTTCCTTTTCCCGTCGGGCCGGCCCAGATGCGAGCCGATGACGAGCTTGGCGCCCTTCTCGATGGCGTATTTGATGGTGGGGAGCGACTCGACGATGCGGTTGTCGTCTTCCACGTGGCGTTCCCCGGTATCATCCGGCGCGCTCAGCGGCACATTGAAGTCCAGCCGCATGAACACGGTCTTGTTCGCGATGTCGAGGTCTCTGATGCTCCGGATGGTACCGAGGTTTCCGCCGTTGGTCATGATTACAGGCCTTTCTTCGCCATGAGGGCGGTGAGGTCCAGCATGCGGGCGGAGAAGCCCGTCTCGTTGTCGTACCAGGAAACCACCTTCACGAAGTTCCCGTCGACGACCTGCGTGAGCTCTGAGTCGAGCGTTGAGCTGTTGCGGTTGCCGTTGTAATCCGAGGATACGAGCGGCTCGGCGGAGTAGCCGAGGATGCCCTTCATGGGGCCTTCGGCGGC
>JAMPXZ010000137.1 GCA_023700925.1 Oligoflexia bacterium
CAGAAATCCGCACGCACGGAGCCGGACCTTGAGCCCGGCTCCGCGTGCGAAGAATCGGCTTAAGAGAAGCCGAATCAGACTCATTCGGCGAGCAGCGCCTTCACGAGCTTTCGGGCGCCGGAATAGGCTTCGACGGAGACCGCGCTCGAGTAGCCCAGCCACGCCGCGGCCGAGTCGTCGACCGTGGGCTCGGACATCGCATCGAGGTCCGCGAGGACGGCATCGAAGATCTGGTTGAGCTCCTCGGTCTCGTCGTTATAGGCCACGACTTCAGCGCGGGTCATACCGAAAGCGAACCCCTCCTGTTCAGAGACGGGGGTGAACTTCACCTTCTGGGCGCCCTCGCCGTCCATGATGACGACACCCGCGGCCATCGCGACAAAGGTCAGCGCCGTGGGCTTCTTGCCATGAAGCTCGCCGTGAAGGGCCGGGCCCGCGGCGATCGCAAAGCCGAGGACCGTGAGTGCGGGGTTTCCGGTCATGAAACCGACGAAAGCGTGAGCCCGCGGCGCAAACGCCACGGAGCAAACCATCAGGCCACCCAGAAGACAGGTCATCATTTTTTTCATAAACCACCCTTATTTCAACACGACCGGTAGGAGAGGATCCTCCCTTGAACAGGCGCGCCGAACACAATGCGGGCGGGTATACGGCAGTCCCGAGGGTTTTACAATCCCCTGATGACGCAGGATGACACTAAAGCCAAAAAACGTCAGGGCCGGATCCCCAGCGGAAACCCGGCCCTCAAACTTAAATATGCGCTATTCAATCAAGGGAGTTGGACGGTAGCCGAGGATCCGCCACCGACGATCTTCAAGGTCGCACGCTCGAAGTAGCTGTCATTCAGACCGTACTTCTCGAGGGAGATGACAACGGTGTCCGCAATCAGCGCCTCACACATGTCATTGGTCCTCTCGACCAGCTCCGCCGTGCACCGGACAGGGTAAGTCTCCAGACAGCCCCCCACCATCTTGAGCGAGAACTCATGCTCGCCGCAACCACCGCCATAGACCACATCGATCAGAATATTCTGCTTCTGAGCGTCCAGCCTAGCGGACTTCACCTCTGCGCCAAACGCACTCATTCCGAAAAGACAAATCAGACCAACGATCGCAAACTTTTTCATGGAACCTCCAAAAGGAGATGAATAACTAACGCAGCGCGTCATATTCGTCAAGCCTCTTTCTATTGAGGCTACTACCTTTGGCAATTCGAGGACTTAACGACCAGGGAAAGAGTCCGGAGGCTCTCTTCGATATTCTTTACTGAAAGACACGCCTGCATCTCCTGGCAGCGCGCCTGCTTCTCGGCGAGCTCGTCCGGGGAGAGGTTCTGAGTACGCGCCATTACAGGGCTGAAGGTGCCCGGGTACCAGGTCGTGTCGACGTCGAACTGTTCGAACCGGATGGGCTTGCCGGGCTCGACGTAGACAGGCAAGTTGACGCGCACCCATTCGTGAAAGCCCACGTAATCGCCCGTTTCAACGTGTCCGTCACCGTAGGCCACTTCCATGGAGAAGGAGTTGCGGTTAAGCCGGCTCATCGGCTCGTTCTGCGGGTAACGCGCGACCTGGACCAGGCTCCAGTACATCAACAGGGCGAAATCGCGGCACTGACCGCCGATTTCCTTCTTCTTGGCCCGGTCCAGAAGCGGTCCGGGCAGGCGATAAGGGGTGAAGCCGCGCTCGGGATCGTACTCGCCTTGCGAGCGACTCACGAGCTCGTAGACGCGCTGAATCCTGAGTACCGGATCCGGTTCGCTCTTGATCCTCTCGAGTTCCGCTTTGAACTTCGCCTGTGCCTCGCTTCCTCCGAGCCGGGTGAAAGAGGCGGAGCCAAAACCCATTCCCTGGAAAAGCTTCCACACGACACTCAGGACATAGGTTCGAGACGTCTTGCGCGACTGAGCAAAAGAGCCGTAGGCGGTCTTGAGATCGAACTCCCCGCAGGCGTTCCTGACAGCGGCCAGTTTATCCTCCGTTTTGAGCTTGGAGCCCGCGATGGCGCGCAGGAAAGCCCACTCGGGCTCCTGATAGGCCGAAAGATCGCAGCTCGTCACGAGCGGTTCGGTCGCCTTCGGTGCGCCGAAGGCCGGCGCGGCTAACCCGCCGAAAGCGAACGCAAGCGTCAGGACAAAGGCGACGGCCCCCACTCCGCCCCCTTTTTAACCGTGAATCGCGACGGTTCGCGGCTTCTCCGGCCCCGGCGCCGCGTGCTGGGCGGCCAGCATCGGGAAACGCTCGCGCAGCTTGCCCGGATAGCTGAGGTCCACGTCAGCGACGAGAAGCTTTTCGTCCGAGGAGTACGGGAGCATGGGCTTGCCCGAAGGGGCGATCACGTTGCATTCGCCCGCGAAGCTCAGGCCGCCGCCCGTGCCGGTGCGATTGACGCCAAAGACGAAGGTCTGCGTGTCCATCGCGCGGGCGCTGAGCGTGGTCTTCCACTGGGCGGACTGCGCGTCGGGCCAGCTCGCCATGATGACGAAGGCATCGGTCCTGGCGGCGGCGCCGGTGATGAAGGGCTTCATGAAACGGCTGTCAAAGCAGATCAGCGGCGTGATGCGGTAGCCCTGATACTCGATGGTCAGCATCTGGTGGCCGGGCTCGTAGTGCTTTTCCTCGCCCGTGACCGGGAAAAGGTTCATCTTCGAGTAGCTCGCGATCACCTCGCCGTTGCGGAGCACGAGGCAGTCGTTGGTGAAGCGGGAGCCGCTGCGCATGGCGGCCCCTATGAGCACCAGCAGCTTCTTGTCCCGGGTCATCGCCGCGAGCTGCCGGATCTCGGGGCTGCCGAGCTCGAGCGTCGCCGACTGGGTGTCCATGCAGAAACCCGTCAGCGCCATCTCGGGGAATACGAGCAGCTCGACCCCGAGCTGCTCGGCCTCGTCGATGGTCTCGCTGATTTTCCGCAGGTTCGCGGGGATATCGAGCCAGGCCATGTCCATCTGGGAAAGAGCGACTTTCATTTTTCCTCCTTGCGAAGCGCGGCGGCTTCCTTCAAGGCAAGAGCGATTTTTTCGGCGGTGATCGGCATCGACTTGATCCGGACGCCGAGCGCGTCTTCGATCGCGTTGGCGATGATCGGGGCGGCCGGGATCATGGTGTGCTCCCCGACGCCGCGAGCGCCGAAGGGTCCGTCCGGTTGCTCATGCTCGACGAAAATCGGAACGATCTCATCAGGCACATCCATCGCGGTCGGAATTTTGTAGTCGGTGAAATTGGCATTCAGGAGCCGCCCCTTGTCGTCAAAGCGCATCTCCTCGTAAAGTACCGTCGCGAGACCCTGGAGCATGCCGCCCGTGACCTGTCCCTTGAGTAGCTCGGGATTGAGGACCTTGCCGCAGTCGACGCCGAGGACGACCTTCGGGATCCGGATCTTGCCGGTCTCGCGATCGACCTCGATCTCGATCGCGCTCGCACCCACCGTGTAGTGGACGTTCGGCTTGCCACCCTGGCTGGTCTTGGGGTCGCTCAACGCCGAGGCGAATTCCGGCATGAACATCCCTCGGCCGACGACCGGGCCGCCGCGGAAGGTGCCGTCCTTCATCATGATCCCGTTGATCACGAAGTCCCGCAGCGGGAGCGCGAAAGCCGCGTCCTCGCGGGATTTCACCTTCTCGTCCTCGACATAGAGCGACTCGACCTTGCGATCGAGCGCACGAGAAACCGTCTTGAGGATCTGCTCGCGCGCGTCGAGCGCGGCGTTCTTGACCGCGTTGCCCGTGCTCCAGGTGATGTGCGAGGCGACCGTCTGCCACTCATAGGGATTGCGGTCAGTGTCAGGCGTCTCGACCCTGATCTTCGTGGGCGGAACCCCGAGTACCTCGGCCGCGATCTGCGCCATGACAGTCAGGAACCCCTGGCCGATCTCCATCGCCGAGACAAGGATGTTGATGCTCGCATCCTCGTTGAACTTGAGGAACGCGGTCGAAGCCGCGTTAGGCGGCATGGCCGGGGCTTTCCAGAAGAGGGAGAAGCCCTTGCCGATGGCCTTTTTCGGATCGGAGGATACGCGCTTTTTGCCCCAGTCGATTTCGCGTGCAACCTTCTCGATGCACTCGTGCAGTCCCGACGGGTTCATCTTGCCACCGTAGTTCAGGATATCGCCCTCGCGAATGGCGTTCTTGCGGCGGAATTCCACCGGGTCGAGCCCGAGCTTTTTAGCGACCTCGTTGAAGAGCGACTCAAGGCCGAAGAGAAACTCCGAGTAGCCGAAGCCGCGGTAGGGCCCCCCTGGAGGCAGGTTCGTGTACACGCACACCGAGTCGATGTGGACGTTCGGGATGTTGTAGGGACCGGTGGCCGAAAGGCCCGCGGCGTTCACGACGTTCGCGCCGTACTCGACGTAGGCGCCCGCATCCCAGTACAGCTTCTGCTCGAGCGCGGTGATGGTACCGTCCTTTTTGACGCCGAGGCGCATCTTCGCGACGACACCCTGACGCTGGTAGGTGTTGTAGAACTCCTGCGCGCGGGACCAGAGCACCTTGACGGGGCTCCCCTGCACGGTAGTGGCGAGCGAGGCGGCGAGGATCTCCATCGAGACGCCGGCCTTGCCGCCGAAGCCGCCGCCGACGAACGGGGCGATCACCCGCACGTCGTTATGGGTGATCCCGAGCGGGGCCAGCGCCTCGGCGAAAAGATGCCGCTGCGTGTGCGGCGACTGCGAGGCCGCCCAGACGGTGAGCCGGCGCGAGTGATCGAACAAGCCCACGGCACCGTGGGTCTCGATCGAGCAGTGCGCGTAGCGCGGGACCGTATAGGTATCCTCAAAAACCTCGTCAGCGTCCTCGAAGCCCTTGAGCGGCTCGCCTTTGCGGACCTTCCGGAAATGAGCGATATTGGTGTCCTTCTCGGGGAAGAACCACGGCACGTGCTGGTACTTGCCGAGTTCAGGGTGAATGAGCGGCGCGCCGTCCCGGAGCGCGGTCTCGACGTCGAGCACGGGCTTAAGCACTTCGTAATCAACTTTGACGAGCTTGGCGGCTTTCTTGGCGAGCTCCGGAGTGCGGGCGATGACCGCGGCGACCTGCTCGCCGACGAAGCGGGCGTGGTCCTGCGCGAAGACATACCGATCATGCATGTACAGGCCGAACCGGTAAGGGAACTCCTTGCCGGTCACGACCTTGACGACGCCCTCGAGCTTGAGCGCGGCCGAAGGGTCGATCTTCTTGATCCGGGCGTAGGCGTGCGGGCTCTCGACGATCGCGGCGTAAAGCAGGCCCGGACCGAACTCGAGATCATCGACGTACTGGGCAGCGCCGGTGATCTTCACCTTGCCATCGACGCGGACCGCGGATTTTCCGATGTACTTGTGGTCGGCCATCTTACTTGCCCTCCCCGCTCTTCCTGGAGACTTCGAGAACCGCGTCAATGATCGGCGTGTAGCCGGTGCAGCGGCAGAGATTGCCGGCGAGACCTTCTTTGACCTCGTCGCGCGTGGGCTCGGGATTGCGAGCCAGAAGCTCGGTGGCCGAAAGAATCATCCCCGGCGCGCAGAAGCCGCACTGAAACGCGTTGCGCTCGTGGAAAGTCTTCTGCAGCGGACTCATCTCGCCGTCCTTGCCAAGCCCCTCGATGGTCGTCACGGCCGCCCCGTCGATCTCGACGGCCAGCATCAGGCAGCTCCGGAGCGTCCGCCCGTTCACCAGGACCGAGCAGGTGCCGCAGTCGCCGCGATCACAGCCGCACTTGGGGCTCTTGACGCCGAGACGTTCGCGAAGCATTTCGAGCAGGATCTCCGTGGGTGCCACGTCGATCGAGCGTTTCTGGCCATTGAGCGTGAAGTGAATCGTCTTTTTCATGAGCTCTCCCGCTTTTTTTCAGATGATGGCGGCGCCGTACGCCGGCCCGTCGCCCGTCAGGCGCGCCCGCGCGGCCTGAACAGCGCGCTCGAGCATCACCTCGCACATATGGAGCCGGTACTCGCGCGTGGCGCGGATATCGGTGATGGGCTTGATCTCGGAGCCCACGAGGGCTCGCGCCGCCGTCTCCGACTCACCCGCGTTCAGCGACTTCTCGATGCGCCGGCCGCGGCTCGGCACCGGTCCCACGGAGCCGAAGGCCACGCGGAACTCGGGTTTCTTGCCGCCGACCATAAGGACAAAGACACTCGCCTGCGCGAGATCCTCGCCCTGATAGCGTCCGAGCTTGAGATAGCAGCCCGCCGCTTTGCCTTTCGGGAGCGGGATCGAAACGCCGGTCACCAGCTCACCCGGTTTGCGCGCGGTCTTGCGCGCACCGAGGAACCATTTCTCCGCCGGAATCTTGCGGGCCCCCAGCGTGCTCTTCACGTGCACGACCCCGTCCATCGCGACGAGCACCGGTCCCGAGTCCAGACACGGCACGGCCGAGCAGATATTCCCGACGAGCGTCGCGCGGTTGCGGATGCCCACCGACGCGACTTTCTCCGCGATCTCGCGAAGGACCGGCAACTTCTTCGCCACGACCTTGGACTCGAGGATGTCGGTGAAGGTCACGAGGGCACCGATGTGGAGCGCGTTCCCTTTGAACTCGATCTTCTTGAGCTCGGCCAAAGACTTGATGTCGATCACGAGAGAAGGAGAAACGAAGCCTTCCTTGAGGTAGCCGACGAGATCCGTTCCGCCGGCCAGCACCATCGCACCCTTGTTCTTGCGCAGGAGCTTCGTGGCTTCGCGCAGGGTCTTGGGTTTCGCGTACTCGAACGCTTCCTGAATCGCCATTGTCTCACGCCTCCCAGGCAACGACGCGGCAGAAGGCCGATTCCATCTCGATGCCCTTGGTCGGGAAGAGTCCGATGTAGAGGCGTTTGTTCGAGACTTTCGCGATGTCTCCGCCGATGTTTTCGGCATGGACGAGGCGCTTCGGGAAGAGCTTGAGGTGCATGACCTGGTAATACTCTTCGGGCGGGAAGTATTCGTCCCAGCCCTGACCCGTATCAGCGCGGAGCTTTTTCTCGGCGGCGATGAAAGCATCGGGATGCCACTTGCGGATGATCGTGTTCATCGGATGATCCGCGCTGCCGCAGTCAACGCCGATCCACTTGATCTTCATCTTGAGCGCCCACTTGTGGAACTCCGGCGACGGGCCGGGGTGGCGGACGAAATAGCGAACCTCGTCGCTGCCTTTCTGGTCCCAGGCGTACTTGTGGTAGCCGGTATTGATGATCAGGATGTCACCCTTTTTGACCTCGACGCGATCGGTGATCATCTTGGGCGTATAGAGGCTATAATCCGAAACCGCGTCCGAGATGTCCGCGACCACGCCCGGGCCGACCCACTCGTGCATCGGCACCTGACCGATCGAGCGGCCCGAGGCGTGAAAGTGAATCTCCCCGTCGATGTGCGTGCCGACGTGATTACTCGTCGTGATGACCTGGCCGTTGGCGCCCTGGCCCATGTGGGCGCCGGCGATCCGTTTGAAATACTGGATGCTCAAAGGGATATAGCTCGGCCATGGCGGCGTATGGACGCTGAGCCGCTGGGTCAGGTCGTACATCTTGAGATTGCTCATGTACTTCAGGAACTGATCGGATTTCTTGTTGGGCTTGGCCATGCTGTCTCCTTCTTGAAAGGCTGGACCGCGCTTTTGGAAAAGCGCAGCCCTTGAACGCGTACCCGACGGTACGCAAACGCAGTGCGTTAGCACGTGAATAGTGCTGCCAATCTACCCAAAAACCCGCTTTCTGGCGAGTAAAGCTTTATGCCAACGCCTCGGCCAGACCCTCGATGGCCCGCACGAACGGCTCGGACGGGGCGCTGAGCACCCCTGCCCCGACCTGGCCGATGCCGGGCAGCTTGTGAGCCACGCCGGTGTCGATGAACGGGAGGATGTTTTTGGCCACGACCCGGCGGGCATCGATCCCCGTCGGCGTGCCGCGGAAATCAAGCGAAGGGATTTGAAACACAGGGTTTTCCGTCAAGGTAATCTCGTACATCTGAAGAGTGTACTGAACGGCATCCGCCGCACTCCCCCCGACGAACTGGACGATCGCCGGCGAAGCCGCGATGGCAAACCCCCCAAGACCGGCGGTCTCGGTAATGGCACTATCCCCCAGGTCAGGGTTGGCATCCGCTTTGGTGTAGCCCTTGAAGAAAAGAGCATCCGGCACCGGAGCCGCGCCCGTGAACCAACGTGCGCCGGTCCCCGAGAGCTGCACCCCGAAGTCCGTCCCGTTGCGCGCCATCGTGACGACGACACTGGAGCCCGGGACGCCCAGAGCAGGCGCCAGCGAGGCTTTCGAAGCGGCCATCGAAAGATTCAGGAAGAAATGGTCGTTGCTGTTCACGAACTGCAGGACCTCGGACGCGACCTCGCGCGAAGGAGCGGTCTCGACGATCCACGGCGCGAGCGCCCGGTAGAGGAGCGAAGTCGCCGCGCGGTTGCGGTTATGGACCTCGTCGCCCATGTGGAGCGCCTGCGCGATCAGGGTCTTGAGGTCAAGCGCGCTTTTGCTCACCGCCTTTTCGATCGCGGTCTTCAGGGTCGGATAAAGCGTCTGCTCCATCCACTTCAGCCGCGTGACGACCTCGGGACTGAAGGCGCCGTAGCGGAGCACCTTGCCCAGGCCCTCGTTCTGAGTGGCGAAGGCGAGGTTGCCATGGGTCTCGTTGCGCACGATGAAAACCGGCATCGAAGCGGAGATGATCCCCGCCATCGGGCCCACGGCCGAGTGCTCGTGGCAGGGAGAGAACTCGACCTCACCCGCCGCGGCCATCTTCTCGGCTTCCTCCGGGGTGCTAGCGAGGCCTTCATAGAGCAGCGCGCCGACGACCCCACCGCGCATCGGGCCGCACATCCGCTCCCAGGTGATCGGGGGTCCGGCGTGAAGGATGAGCTTCGGGTGCATTCCCGGCACGACATCGAGCGCGCGCCCCATCCCGACGAGCATGGGCCGCGCGGTGAGAATGCGGGAAATCGCCTCCTGATTGGCCTCGTTGATCCGCGCCTCGTGCTTCGCGAGCGCCGCGCGGGCCTTGGCCGAGATCGAGAGCGAAGGGCGGAAATCCATCTGGACGTGCCGCGTGCCCCGCTGCTTGAGCGGTTCGGTGAAGGACTCCAGACCCATGAGGATCAGCGGAAGCTCAGGACCGAAGAGGTTCTTTTGCGTTTTCATTTCAGTTCACTCCTTGGGCGATGCGAATGGCGAGCTCGGCGGCGGCCGCATGAGACGCTTCGACGATCACGCCGGCCTGCTCGAGCGCGCGGACGACGGTGGTACGGTTCTGGGGATCGGTATCCGTTCCGGTCACGCAGGCCACCATGGGAAGGTGGCGCCCCACGGCCTTCGCCACGCGCTGGGCTTTTTCGATAACCGGGACGAGCTCCGGCACGGGATCCGGATGGGCGCCCCAGCCGAGCACGAGATCAAAGAGCAGGACCGCGACCTCGGGATCGCGCGCCTCGTCGAAAATCCGCTTGTTGCGCAGGGAGAAGTCGATCATCGGATGCGGCCGCCCCACCGTGAACTCATCCTCGCCGAAGTCGATCAGAGTGTGAGCCTCGCTCTTGAGCGCGTTCTCGGGCTTGCGCGAAGCGCCGAACGGGGCATTCGAAAAGACGGGCGAAAGTCGTCCCTGGAGCAGGACCTGCGCTTCACTGACGTAAGTTCCACCCGTATACATGCCACGCAGGTAGCGCTGCCGGGGCTTGAGCTTGCGGATCTCCTCGCCAGCGCGACGGGCAATCGCCTCGTGACCGGCCTTGAGCTCCTGCGCGACCCGCGCGAGCGTCTCCTCCCGGCTCGTGCCCCGGGCCAGCGCCACGGCTTTCATCGCCCCTTCCTCCAGAGTCCGCGTTCCCATCCAGGGATCCGAGCTCGCGGGC
>JAMPXZ010000138.1 GCA_023700925.1 Oligoflexia bacterium
CTCGCGCGGCTGGAAGTCCGGGTTCGGGCGGTACGGCGTGAGGTAGTAGCGGATGCCCACCGTCTGAGCGGTGCTCACCTCGCCGCGCTCCTCGATATCGAACCGGGAGCCTTCCATCTGCGCGAGCTGGTGGATCTCAAGATAGTTGCCGGCCGCTACATCGACGGTACGGACCTTCTCGAGGAAGCTGTGGCGCACCTTCAGGACCTTGCGATCGTCCTCATACTGGGGCTTGCCGTTGGTCTCGGATTCCGAGCCTTTCCAGTTGCTCGCGATGAAGGCCTGCCGCATGCCCGCGTTGAAGTCCATGACGATGAGCTCACGGGTTTCGCGCAGGATGGGAATCTCGGCGAGAATCAGCGAGGCCGAAACGTCACGCGTGACCACGTGGCCCCGGGTGGCTTCGAGAAGGAAGAGCTGGTCGCCGACGCGGTGGAACGCCACCACGCGGGCCTGCAGGCCGCGGCTCGTTGGCATCTCGGTTTGCGGGATCATGGAGCCGTGGAGGAGGAACTCCTTGTCGAGCGCGTCCTTGCGGATCGCGACGAAGCGCTCGTCCTGGACCGACAGCGGCAGGGGGCTGCCCTGGATCGCGGTGAAGGACTCCTGGATCCGATCCGGGGCGCGCACCTCGGGAGCCGAGTCGATGCCCTTGCGATAGGGGTGATTCGGGGCGCGACTGCAGGCGACGAGGGCGGCCAGGGAGAGCGAAACGAGGGTCACGGCGGCGATGCGGGTCTTCTTCATGGATGAGCACTCCTTCAGCTGGGGGAGTCGTATCATTACCTGACCGTAATTGTCAAATTTAGGAATGTATTATCGATTAGATAAGTTTATGGATATTAAGTATTTGACATGACAGTGGTTATTCCTGCGGAAGCGGAACCCGTCGTTGCAAGGCGGCGGTAAAAGCGGCGCCCGCCAGGACAATGAGCCACACGATATAGATCCAAAGAAGCAGGACCGGCACGGCGGCCAGACTCCCGTAGATCTTGTTGTAGCTCACGGCTTTGGCCGTATAGACCGCGTAGGCGACGCGCGCCAGATTCCACAGGATGGCTGTGAAAACCGCCGATATCAACGCGTGCCGACGGTCAACCCGGCAATTGGGCACGTAGCGGAACACGGCGAAGAAGATACCGACGGTGAGGACGAAGAGGCCCGAGCCGCCCGGCAGGAACCGGGTGATCGGAGTGGCGGTGGAGGTGGCGGCGGCCAGGATCACTGATAGCGCGACCGGTCCGAGCGTGATGAACAGCCAGTAGCTTGAGATCATCTGGAACCAGGAGCGGCTGATGTGGGTTCCCCAGACGCGGTTGATCGCCTTCTCGATGCTGTAGAGCATGCTCATGCTGGTGACCACGAGCGCGAGGAAACCGCTCGCGCCCACCGCGCTCGCATGCGCGTTCTCGATGAAGTCCTTGAGACGAACGATGACCTCGTTGCTGGCTCCCTCGGCGAGGTTGGAAAGGATAAACGGCTGGATCGTCTCCAGCATCTTTTCCATTCCGCCGAAGGCCTTGAAGATAGCGAAGCTCATCGCGAGCATCGGGACGAGCGACAGGATCGTCGTGTAGGCGAGGCTCGCGGCCGCCTGGGGGAGCTGCGCTTTCTGCATCTGCTCCCAGGTGTCACGCGCCACGGATTGCAGGACCTGACCCCACTTCAGGCGTTTCATCGTTCAGGGCCCCGTCTGCAGCAGCTTGCGATAGCTGCTCAACGATTTTTTGAAAAGCTTGCGCCGGCTCTCCCACGGGCTATGCCACGGCAGGCGCGGCTCGAGGAGCTCCACGCACAGGCGTAGCAGCCCCTGCACGTCGTCGAGATGCACGAACTCGGGCGCCGGCCCCTCGGGCCCGCGGCAGTCCGGGCCGCCTTCGAAGCCCTGGTTGTGGTAGTTACCGAGCGGAATCGAGATACCGATCGCGGGCAGGCCATAGGCGGTCGCGGCCGTGGCCTCGCAGCTCCCGCCATCCATGATGCGGCGCTGATGGGCGTCGGGGAGACTTTTGAGCGCGAGGTCGGAGAAGACGCGGAGCGCTCCCGGATCAAAAACGGTGGATCGGTCGCCGAGGCGGACGATGGGTCCTTTGCCGATCTCGGCTCCGGGCAGGGTCCGTGAGGTTTCCAGGCTCACGCAGAGGAGATCGCGCTTGCGGCGCGCGAGGTAGCCGCGCTCGAAGTGACCGATCGCCCCGATGAAGCCGACCTCCTCGGCGCGGGTCAGAAGTCCGATGAACGGCGGCGTCGCGCTCTTGCGCTTGCGGCCTTGCCAGAGGTGCCGCGCGAGCGACACGATGGCGAAGGCGCCCACCAGGTCGTCGGCAGCCTTGGTGTAGATCAGCTTGCCTTCTTTCCACACCGGTTCGCGAAAACGGAAGCCGCCGAAAAGGCCCGCGGGCTCGGGAAACTTCGCCGAAAGCGCCTCGGGCACCTCGATCACCGCGGTGTCGAGGGCGCGACCGGAGGACAGGAGGGTCGTCTCCTGGAGCGTTCCGCGCGTTTCCCACCCCTGCGCCGAGCCGAGCCACACGTCCGCGCCCTGGAGATGCACGACGGGCGTGCCGCCATGCCATTTGACCGCGAGGCGCGTGGGCGAGAGCCAGCTCGCGCCATGAAAGCCCGGATGATCCATGTGCGCGATGAAAAGCCGCAGCGGCTCCCGCGGATCGCGCTTGGCGAGGAGGGCGCGGTACTTCTTCTCGCTCTCGACGCCGACGACGATGTTGCCGATCGCGTCGCTGAAGTGCGGCACCCCGGAAGAGGCGAGCCGATGTTTCAGGAGCGAGATGACGTGCCGCTCGCGAAACGGCGCCGTGGGCTGCGAAAGGATTGAGGTCAGAAGTTCCAGGTCCAGCGTGAGTTCGGCCATGAAGCTGAATTTAGCACTTTGCCGGTCGCTTGGGAATTTCTCGCTCCCTTACTCGGGTGAGATCTCCGGCGGAATGTCCGGCGGCTCGATGTCCGGCGAGGGGGTGGGGCCCACCTCCCGCTCCGGCTGGGACGGTGAAACCTCGGGCGCTCCGATGCCGGGCCGGATCTCGGGCGATTTGGTCGGAAA
The DNA here is from genome assembly GCA_023700925.1 of Oligoflexia bacterium. GTDB lineage: Bacteria > Bdellovibrionota > UBA1018 > UBA1018 > UBA1018 > JAMPXJ01. The sequence goes on from JAMPXZ010000138.1 coordinate 3,062, forward strand.
GATCTCGGGCGCCTCCCGCCGCGGCGGGAAAATCTCGGGTTCCGAGGGCTGGAGCGGATGAGACGGCGAGGGCTTGGCCATGGCTCTCGCCTATGATGCAAGGAGCGCGCGAGCAAGGTGGCTTTCCCTTTGCAGGCCGTACGCTTATGCGCGCTCTCCTCCCTGTTTCGCTGCTCCTGGCTGTCGCTATCCTTTCCGCCTGCGAGAACTCGGAGGGCCAAAATCAGACGGCTCCGCAGCAGCCGGGCACGACGCCAGCGTCACTCTGCGAAGAGCGCACCCAGGCGCTCGAGCGGGAGTACGACCGGCTGCGGAGTTGCGACTCGGACGACCAGTGCAACTACATCGAAGGTTTTTACGCGGTCGTGCCGCGGGAGGAGACCGGCAAGATGATCCGAGTCTTTGACTGCAAAGAGGTTCGGCCCTTTTTGGGAGTGGCGAACGGGGAAGAGGTGACGCGCGGGCTCGAGCCCCTTGAAATCCTGGCCGAGGAGCAGGCCCAGGCCTGCGCCCGGCCGCCAGGGACCTTCATCTGCCAGGCTTTTTCCGAGGTCCCCTCATCGCCGCCGCCCGTCTGCCGCGAAGGGCGTTGCGAGACGGTTCCTTACTGAGCCGAACTGAACGTTTGCGCGCTGGTCCACCGGCCTCTAAGATGGAGGGATGCGATTCTGGGCGCTGTTCATCTCATTGCTCGGGGCTTGGCTCGTGAGTGGTTGTGTCACGACGGTTCAGAAGCCCTGCTCCACGAGCGGCGATCCGCCACGCGACAAGCCGTTCGCGGGTCAGCTCGATCGCAAGCAATGTGAGCAGCGCAAGTCCAAGTCAGGCCGGTACGTCAATCACGGCGTCTATCGCGAGTGGCACGCCAACGGAAAACTGGCGCTCGAGGGCGAGTACCGCGACGGCGTGAAGAGCGGAAAATGGTTTGAATGGGATGAGCAGGGGAAACTTCTTTCGGAGCGCTGGTACGAGGCCGGCAAGGAGGTTCCGACCCGCGCCGGAGCGCCGGCCCCTACCGAAAAACATAGTACCGGTGCAGCGGAAAGTTGAAAAGAAAGCCCACGAGCAGCGATACCGAAACCACCGAAACGGAGTAGTGGAGCCCGAGCAGGTCGGTGGCGACGTAGACGCCGCCGCTCCGGAGCAGCATGCTACCGAACGCCACCTGCGCGTACTTCGCGGCCTGCAGGTCCCAGCGCGCCTCCGTCGCCTGAAAGCTCCAGTGCCGATTGAGCAGGAAGTTGGTGATCGCGCCCGAGGCGGTTCCGAGCGCGGTCGCGAGCACGTACCAGACTCCGAATAGCTCGACGAGAGTGAAGAGTATCCCGAAGTCCGCGGCCGTGGCGGCGGAGGCGGACAGCTGCGATCTGCTGAAGGAAGCCAGAAAGTTGCGACGCATGGCGGGCCAAGGGTGGGCCGACGACGTCTCGGAAATTAGCATTCCGGAGGGCCGAAAGAAAGGCTCAGGGACGATAGTGCGCCGCGCAGCGCGCGAAAGGCGGGGGAGGACTTCTTGCATACGCGGGGCAGAAGGAAGGGGGCCTGCGTTGTTGAAAGAGCTTTCGATAAAACGCCGGATAGGCGAGGGGCTGCCGGCGCTGCTGGTCCTGCTGTACTGGGCCACGCTCGCGGCCCTCGGCGGTTTGCGCGGCGATCATTACCTGGCGGGAGCGGTTACCTTGCTCCTGTTTTACGGAGGGAGCCGCCTTCTCGCGCTGCGGGGCTTCCTTCTGCCGCTCATTCTGACCGGCATCATCTATGACAGCCAGCGGTTCTATTCCCATTACCTCCGTGGCGCCGTGCGCGTCGCCGAGCCGTATCTCTTCGACCGCCGCTTCTTCGGGATTCCCACCGAGGCCGGAGTCCTCACCCCGAACGAGTGGTGGCAGCTCCATACCCATCCCGTGCTCGATTTTTTCACGGGCCTGGCTTACCTCGTTTTCATCGCGGTCTTCGTTCTGAGCGCGGCGCATTTCCGCTTCATCACCGCCCGTAAGGGGACCCCTACGCGCGTGGCTGAGTGGATCGGGCCCCGCGCGCCGGCGACGATGTGGTCGTTTTTCTGGGTCAACATGATCGGCTACAGCACCTACCACTGGTACGCCGCCGCGCCGCCTTGGTACGTCTCGAGTCATGGCCTCGGCCCCGCGAAGCTCGACGTCGCGGCGAACCCGGCGGGCTGCCTGCGCTTCGATCAGCTTCTCGGGACGGACATCTTCTCGTCGATCTATGGCCGGTCAGCCGACGTCTTCGGCGCGATCCCGTCGCTCCATGTGGCCTACCCGCTCATTACCGTGTACTTCGCCTTCAAGTTCGGGACGTTTCGCGTGGCCGCGGTCCTGTTTTACGCGCTGATGTGCTTCTCCGCGGTTTACCTCAATCACCATTACGTGCTCGACGTGCTCTGGGGCAGCGCCTATGCGGTCGTCGTGGCGCTGGGAGTGGACCGCTACTACGAGCGCAAGCTCATGACTCGACCGCAACCGGTTGAGCTGCCTCTTTCGGCTTAGGTTGCGCGAGCGCCATGAGCATCCCCGCGAAGATCAGGCCGCTCGAGACCGCCGTGCGGGCCGTGATCTCCTGACCGAACCAGACGAGCGCCAGCGCGGCCGTGACGATCGGCTGAAAGTAGATGAACAGCGCGACCGCTGAGGAGCGGGCGTAGGCAAGCGCCCAGTTATTGAGGAAGTAGGTGAGCAGCGTTCCGCCGATGACCGCGAACAGCATGCTGGCCACGAGCATGGGGGTCATGACCGGCCATTGGAAGGTCAGGTAGCCCGGCCCCGCGATGGCGGTGAGGCCCACGCTGCCGTAGATGAACAGCCAGGTCGTCGTCCAGACGCGGTCGTTTTCCTCGATGAACTTCTTGCTGTAGGAGAGGAAGAACCCGTAGCTCAGGCAGTTGAGGATGGTCAGCAGGTCGCCGATCATCGTTGTATTGGAAAAGGAGAAGTCCTCGACCTTGCGGATCACGAGGACGCCGCCCAGGGCGAGGAAGAAGCCGACCGTTCGCTTCCAGGTCAGCGGCTCCTGGCCGCGCAGCGTGACGATGAGCAGGGTGAAGACCGGGATCAGCGTGTTGAGTACCGCGCTATTGGTCGAGGTCGTGTAATGCAGCCCGACCAGGAATGAGGCCTGGTTGATGACCGTTCCGAGCAGCGCGAAGATGATGAGCGGGACGAAGAACTTGCGGCCGCCGGTGGGATGGTGTCCGCGGCGAAACAGCAGGGCCGCTGCGAGCATGATCAGCGAGGAGATGATGATCCGGATGCTGGCCCAGACCAGCGGGGGGAAAGAGTCCACAACCACCTTGGACACGACGTAGTTGATCCCGAAAAGGACCTGGACGGAGATCAGCGCCCCGTAGACGAGAAATGAAGATGGTTGTGAGCCGCGCATGTGTCTATAATGGAACAGGAAACGTCAAAGAACCATCATCTTTTTTTTGGGGGGAGCCTTTGAAACGTCTCTTCTGGCTGTCCGCGGTCGTCCTGGCCTGGGCGCTTTCGACGCCCGCTCACGCTTACTTCGTGACGCTCCCGGCGTCGCTTGCCGCCGAGATCCTTTCCGAGTCCGTGCCCATGGTCCTGCTGCCGCCCAACGACTTTGAGGCGAGCGATTTCACCGTGGAATGGGTGGGGGCCCCGCTCGAGGGCGTCGAGGCGCGTCTCGGGCGCGAGAGCCTGCAGTGGGTCCGGCTCACCGACGTGCTCCTGCTGCCGCGCGGACGGCTTCTGCTAAAGGCGCGTGGCGCCGAGGCGGGGATCGTCTCGCATGCCGGGTTCAATCAGGTCTTTGACGAGGAGACCGCCGAGATCCCCGTTGCGCTGATATCGGGCGAGGTCAACCCCATTGAGGTGCGGATCAAGCGTGGGGGGCGCGAAGAGAAGGGAACCCTGAAGCTCAGGTTCCGGCCGAAGGACACTTCTGCCGAGCGGCGGATTCTCCGGGACGCGGCCTGCTCGCGCTTCGGCGTCGAGGTCGATACGGAGAATCTCGGCGACGGCTGGGTCTTTCTCGGTTGCCGCATGAACGTTTTGGGCGGTGACGAGAGCCGCACGTCCGCGCTCGAGCTTTACGTCTTCTGGGACAACGTCGGGCAGAAGATCGAGATCAACGGCGTCGAGACGCCCGCGACGGTCGCTTCGCTCTGGCCCGTGCGGCTGCGGTCCCAGCCCGGAGCCCTGCGCCTGAAGGCCGGGGCGCACTCGATGAAGATTCGCTATCAGCTGCCCCAGCGGATGCAGCTTTTCTCGATGGGAATGGGCATCGGGCCCTATTCCTATATCTACGAGGGCATCGGCCGCGACCTCGCGAAACCCGCGATCCCCTACATGACCCTTTACGGATCGTTCTTCCTGAATGAGACGTTCCGCGTGGTCGGCTTCAACGCGACCGCGTTTTCGGGCCTGGGGTACAGCGATCTCGGCATCTATCTGAGCACGGAGAATCTCAAGCTTTTCGACAAGCGCGTGATCCTGAATCTGCTGCTCGGCGGTCACGTGATCGGCTTCCGGGCCGGTGGCAACACCTACATGGTGATGGGAGCCCCGCAGGGCTTCGAGATGATCGTCGTGGACTTCCTCAAACGCGCGAACAACCTTTCGCTCGGCGGCTTTCTCTATCCGCCGATCGGCGGCAAGTCCTACTACAATGTCTGGGCGCGGTGGGGCGGACGGATTTTCGGTGAGTTCAACTTCATCTCCTGGCAGGAGCGGATCAATGATCACCGCATCTACACGCGCAGCATGGGGCTGAGCGTGGGTTTCCCGCTTTTCAAGCTGTTTTGAGGCCCAGTCCGCCCAGGCGATCGATCCGGATCGCGTCCGCGGCTTCGAGCGGGAGCGTGGGCGCCAGCGCGTTGTCCTGAACGCTCTCGGCCCGGCGCGCGCCCGGGATGGGCAGGATGTTCGGGCCTCGGCTCAGGAGCCACGCGAGTGCGATCCGATAGGCGCTTACCCCGTATTTGGCCGAAAGCGAGGCGAAAGGCTCTGTCCCCGGCAGTCTTCGGTTGCCCCGGTGGCCGCCGACGGGCGCATAAGCGATGTAGGAGATCCGCAGCTCCTCGCAGCGCCGGATGAGACCCGAGCTCAGATCGTGCTGCTCGAAGGGGTTGCAGCGGTTCTGAACGCTTTCGATGTCGCCGGCCACGCTGAGGGCGACGTCGAGCTCGTCCATTCCGACGTTGCAGACGCCGATGTGCTCGATTTTGCCTTCCTCGCGCAGCCGCACGAGTTCGCCCACGGACTCCTCGTAGGGGATTTCCTCGTCCACCGCGTGGAGCTGGTAGAGGAAGATCCGCTCCACGCCCAGATTGCGCAGGCTTGCGTCGCAGGCCTGGCGCAGGCGCCTGGGGCGCGCGTCGGTGAGCCAGGCGCCGCCGGGGCGGATCACGCCGCCTTTGGTCGCGACGCGGATCCTTTGCGCCGCCCCTGGTTTTTGCGCGAGCGCTTTTTGGATGAGCCTTTCGTTGTGGCCTGTGTCCGCGGTTTCGAGGCAGTAGGAGTCCGCGGTGTCGATGAAATCAATTCCCGCGTCGAACGCCGCGTGGAGCGTCCGGATGGCGTCGGCCTCGGAGGGGCGGCCCAGGATGGAAAGCGCCATCGCGCCGAACCCGATGGGATGAACCGCGGTCCCCGTCTTGCCCAGCTTTCGACGCATCGCTTGCCGCCTCCTGTTTTTTGCTTTGCAAGAAGGGTGCGGTGCCTGCAGAAAAGGGGGCGTGTCACGAAAGCGGCTCTTTATCGCGGTGGATTTGCCGGCGCCGGATCGCGAAGCCATCGCGCGGTGGATCGCTCCCGTTCGCGAACGCGCGCGTCGCCTCAGCGGCCTTGATGTGGCGTGGGTCGAGCCCGAAAAGCTTCATCTGACGCTGAAGTTCCTGGGTTCGGCTGATTCCGCGCTGGTTGACCCCGTGCGCGAGGCGGCTGCGGCTGTCCTGGCCTCGCAGTCGCCGTTTGAGCTGGCAATCGAGGGGACAGGGACCTTTCCTCCCGGCCCTGGTGCGCGGGTGCTGTGGCTTGGCGTGCGCGATTCCGCGGGGCGTCTCGCGGGGCTTGCCGGCGCGCTCGAGCGCGCGCTCGTTCCGCTTGGCTTTGCGCCTGAGGAGCGTCCCTTTTCCGCGCACCTGACGATCGGGAGGGTCAAGCGGGGCAGGGGAGCCGATGCGCTTTTCCGCGGGGTCTCGTTTTTCACGGCTTCCTTCGCCGTGAGCGAGGCCGTGCTTTACGAAAGCAAAACCCTGCCTTCGGGTTCCATTTACGCCGCTCTCGCCCGGCTTCCGCTGTCACCCGGCGCCGGGCTCAAAGCGTAGCCAGGAGCAGTGCTTGCGCTAGTGGCGTTCGAGCGAAGGCGCCGACCGCGTTGCGCGCGGGTAGTTCCCGGCCACCGCCGACTGCATCAGCTGGGGACCGAACGCGAAGCCCGCGATCGTTCCGGCGATGAAAACGACGATCGGATCGGCGAAGAACTCCGGCGCCGTTTCACGGGATTTTCCACGCTGGGCGAATTCCACGCCGCCTTTGCGGGTGATCAGGCCAGCCATGAAGCCCGCGATCGCAATGGATGCCGTGAGAACGCCGGGACGCTCCTGGATCACGTTTCTCGCCTGTTCACTCCAGTCAGCCAGCAGGTTCAGCCCTTTGCGGAAGCGCTCCTCGGCTTCTCCGAAGATCTGTTCGAGGTTAGGTGATTTCTGTGTGTTTTCCATGAA
>JAMPXZ010000139.1 GCA_023700925.1 Oligoflexia bacterium
GAGCTCGAGCGACTCGGCTTCTTCGAACTCAAAAAGCCGGGTGCGAAAACGCGCACGGCGACCTCACCGGTGGTCAATTACCAGGAAGACGGACTGATCGCCATCACGGTCTGGCTACACTAAAGCCGAAAAGGAGATCTCATGAGAGCGCATACCGGATATCGCTTGGTATTTCTCGCCCTCGTCACGAGCCTGCTCGGCGCCTGCCAGCAGACTTACACCACGCGGCTCGTGAAGCCCACCCGACAGGCGCTGCAGGTCGAGCTTTCATCGGGAACCCTGGAGTTTCGCACGACATTCACGGGCAATCTCGTCTGGATCGTGACGCGGAGCCCGTTCCATGTCTATCTGGTCTCCCTGGACGGGGCGCCCACCAAAACGTGGAACCTCCCCTCGACCGGAAGCGGGGGCACCCGGACCTATTTCAGCGAGATCGGGCTCCTCATGGCCCGCCCCGGGGAGCTCTTTCGCATCAGCGAGGACGTCCCCGAAGGCACGACGCTCGCGCCGATCTGGAAGGCCACCGGCGCGCTCGCCGATGCGAGGACCTGCGTGACCTCCTTCCGCCACAGCAATAAGACCTGGGTTGGCATCGCCTGGAACAAGGCAGACCGACGGGCCTTCACCCGTATTCCCATCGACCTGAGCAAACCCGAGAAGATCGACGTCAGCCGCGCGGAAACCAAGGATCTGCCAGCCCCAGCGCTCTGGGGCTACGGATGCTACACCGATCAGACCCGCGGCTATCTCTGGTCCAACTACTACGGCAAGACCTACATCGCCGGCGTGAACTTCAGAACCATGGAAGACGCCGCGATCACCGCCGCCCCGAACTACGGGATCACCAACACGAGCCTGGGAGCCTATTCCAACGACCTCAAGATTGCGCCCGCGGCTTACGCGATCTCAGGCGACGCCAAGGGGAACGTACTCGCCGGCTCGGCTTACACCTACGCGCACGAGGCCAAGAACGACGTCATCTTCTGGTCCAAGGCCGGAAACCTCCTCGCCGCCCGCGCCGAATGCTTCACGTCGCCTTCCATGGACTGCTCGGCAGGCAGCGCGCGCGTTCAGGTTAACAGCACCGCGCTCGGGTCCATCGGTCCCATGGGTTCGCTGCAGGACGGACGGGTGATCGCGATCACTCGCGGAAACCCGGCGAAAGTGTTCCTTCTCTCGCTGGCGAACCCGGCCGATCTCTCCGCCGGAGTCGATATCGAGCTGATCGCCACTCTCGAGGGCGACGCCTACATGTACAACGACTTCACCGGCTCCACGCTTTACGCAAGAGACACCTCCCTATCGGTCGATCTTTCCACCCTGGCGGGATACGACAGCAGCCGCCCCGTGACGAGTCTCTCCTTCTCGTGGAAAGCACTGGGTGGCGGAGCCGAACCGTGGCAGGGTTTCACGCTTCAGGCCCGTTGCCTCGGAGCCGAAGGCTCCCCGGCGCCCGCCTTCGAGAACGTGACGGGGATCCAGTCTTCGCAAAGTCAGACGCAAATCACGGCCGCGTCCTGCCGCTCAAGCGGCATCACGCGAGTCGAGCTCAAGGCCGTCCCGAACGCGACGGGGCCCTACACGAGAGCGGCAAACCTTGAGCTGTTCGTGAGGCAAGAGTCCTGACGGGAAGCGTTCAGTAGCGATCGCGTTCGCGCCGGCACTCCACGCTCGGTACACACTGCGCGGCGCCTCGGAAGCGCAGACAGAGCGCCACGGCGCCATCGACCGCCTCTTGCTGGCTTGAGCCTCGCGAAGCAAACGGCGTCCCCCCTTGATCGCGGATGAGGCACCGCCAGGAGCCGATTCCCGATTGTGGGAAGGTATCCGAAGGAGCGCGTTCTGCCGGGGGCTCGGGACGCACCGGAACCGCGGCCATGCGCTCTTCCAGGCGTCCGATTCTTCGCTCCAGACTATTGACGATGCGCTCAAGACGAACGATCCGCTGGGACCACATCGAATCCAGCCCAGTGCCGCCGCCGATCCCGACCCCGACACCCACGCCTACTCCGGGCGGCACGGGACCACTCTCAGTACCAGGCGGAACGACGATCACCGTCGGCGAATCCTCCTCGAACTGATCAGCAAAGACGGCGGTAGAAGCCGCAATAAGCGATAAAGCCAGAAGCCCGAGGCAGCAACGAAAGAAACGCGCACATTTCATAGCCACTCACTAACTGAGATGATGCACTTAGTCAAAGATTTATATAGCTAGATTCTCAATAGTTACGATATCGATCGCCATTATTGACGCAACGCGCAAAATACGTTAAGTAGACCAGCAAAGAAGGTGTCCTTCATGAGACTTCAGCTGAAACGCCTCGCGCTGGCGACCCTCGCGCTCTCTTTCGCCTATCAAGCTCATGCCGACTTCAGGGACGCCAGCAGTCTGGGCGCGCCGGCAGGAATCTGGCCCGAGATCACCTTTGTGGCAGGGGCGGATTTCAAGGAGTTCACGAGAACCATCAGCCAGAACCGGGATGAGGTACGAAAGGAGCTCCTGAAGGAGTTCGCGGACCTCGTGCTTCCCATGGTACAGGCCGGCGCCGAAGCCGAAAGCGCGGCCAGAATCGTGGCCGACACGATCCTCACCTTCGATGCCATGCATGAGAAACACAAGGCCGACGCCAGCCGGAATCTGGGCATTTCTCTCGAAGCGATCTTCCGCGCGGAGTTCGACCGCCAGTTTCTGGACCTGGGCGTGTCGGATTCGTATCGACGGGTAACTTTCCTCAGAAACACCACGCTCCTGGATGCGGTTCACGATTCCGCCGCCGCCGGCACGGAGCTGGCCACGCCGATCGCAAGCCAGCTCTATGCTCAGGTGGACTTCTTCATGTACGGAAGCTACACGATCCAGAGCCGCGGCCGGGTCACCCTCACCCTGACGATCGAGAAGTACCTGAGCGGCGAGTCGCGCACTTTCTCGGCGACCGGGCCCATTGACGAGGCGATCGCCGAGCTGGCCCGCACGGTGTTCGAGTTTTTCCAATCCAACAAGTACCCTGAGTGGATCAACCCGCAGCCCCACCTGCAGTGGCTCGCGGCACCCCGCAGTCAGCGGCAGGCCGTCGCCGCAACAGCCCGCCTCTACTGCCGCAGCCAGGGGGCACGTCTTCCGTTCCTGCGTGAGATGATCCTCGCGGGAGCGGGTACGGGCTTCGTTCCGGGCGGGATCGGTCCTTTCGAGGATGGCGAGGTCTACGCGGTTTCGGACCGCCAGCGCTGGAATGATCAGTACTACTACTTTGTCGGCAAGGACGAGATGCTGGGAGGCCCGGTGCGAACCGACGCGGGCCACGGCCCCGGGATGAAGGCAAGCTACTGGTGCGTGCGAGGCACGCCCTCCGACGAAACACGGTTTGTCGAGGCGCTTTATAAAACGTGGCGCGGAACGCAGGACCCGGAGATTCGAAAAGGAATCGAATACGTCCTGATCGAGATCGGCGACTACGGGGCGAATGCGGATTACCGAATGGCGTATCCTGACGTGGAGGCCGCGCTGGCGGAGCTCGCGGGGCGCGGAGTCGTGATTCACGTTCCCCTGGGCATGCGGCTGGGCGCCGAATACTAAGCGCCCATTTCAGTACCGCGGGCGATCACAAGCCAAGTGACCTGCCGCCGGATTCATGCCAAGATCCGGGATATGCCCGGAGCAAAATCCCTCGGCAAAGTCGGAGCCTCTGCCCTCCTGCCGATCATGATCATCTTCGGCCTGGCCTCGGCCGGAATGCTCGCCTTCAGCACCTTGCATCGCATGCGAGTCGCGGGGCTATCGACCGCTTTCACCAAGATGGTCGCGCGCCAGACCGCGAGGTCCGCTTTCGTGATCATGGAGGCCGCGCTTCAGCGCCGGCTCTGGGAAATGCCCCCCGATGCGCAGTGCCTCAAGAGCACCCAGTTCAGCGTCTCGGGTTCCACTCCCGATGGCGCCAACTATACCGTCGAGGCCTCCTATGATCCGGAGACGACGACCGTGCGCCTGCTTTCGACGGGGACCTTCAAAGGGGCCAAGGCCAGCGCCGAGAAGAAGATCAAGACGCTCGACTCCACGGACTTCCTGGTCTTCTCCAAGGGCTCGGCCCCGACCACCCTGAGCCGCTTATACGATCAGAAAGCGCCGGTCGGCTACATCGGGAGGAACCGCAAGATCTACTTCGAAGGACCGCTCCACTTCTTCTCGGTATTGGAGCGCCCGACCTATCCGCCGGACTGGAACACCCCGACCCCGATGGTGCTTCCCGGCGAGCTGGGCACCATTATCCAGGGGGAGCGCTTCTACTTTCTCAAGGGGGTAAGCTACGCGACCTACCCCATGCAACTCCCCAACGGCGAACCGTACCGCTCAATGTTCCTTACGCAAGGCCTGAATCATTATTACCAGAACGGAGCCGGAGCCGCCTTCTTCACTTCTGATCACGCCCTGGCCATTCAACTCGACCAGGACGTGAGAGACGGCACGATGACGGGGCTGCCTCCCTTCGCAACACTGAAGAAATCCATCTATCCGATCGCGCTGTTCTGTGGCGCGCGCCCCCTGAAAGCCGAAAGTGGAATTGACGACGGCTGCTACATGAACGATCCGAACCAGTGGCTGGTGATCTATCATGATTATGGAGGCATCGCGAACTTCGGTCTTCGCGGGGATTTCACCTGTCTCGGTCGCTCCGATATCCCGAATCCGAAGCGCTGCTCCTCCAGCGATGACTTTCCGAACGGCTTTCGACGCTGGAGACGCGACGCCGGCCTGGAGAATATCTTCTACGCCAGGGACGGAGTCCCGATCAGCTACCCGAGCATCAACTGGGACAATCTCGAGGCTCTCAAGGAGGACGCCATCGCCTGCGGCCTCGTGACCAATACCGCCACCCTGCCCGGCTACCAGGACTGCGACATTTCCAACACCCGTATCATCAACGACCACCTCAACGGCGTGAGCTCCTGCGAGCAGATCTCCAAGCTCGACTTCGAAACGGCTCCCTCGCTTCTGAACAACTTCACGCCGGCGCACTATTCGGACCCGACCCTGAAGAACCGGCTCCTCCGGCGAATCATCTATTCGAACAGCCCGATTGAACTCGCCCAGACCGCCGCGTCCGGTCTCGCGACGTCACTCGCGGATCCCCAGGTTCGCTCGAACCTCTCACTATGGATGGTGAACGAAGATCGCTACATCCTCAAACCCATGCAGCCGGATCTTTCCAGCCCGCTCGATAGCAACCCGGCACTTCGTCGAGCGCTGTACTTCAACCAGGACCCTTCCGGCGCGACGCCTTCGCTAAATCTTCTACTCCTCTCACCGGAGCAGGTGCAGATCATCTCCCCACAACACGTGCCCTATCTATCGGTGGACCTTCTTCAGGCGCTTCCGGTCGTGGCGGGAAAGATCAAACCGCGGAATCATATTTTCACCGATTCTTACCATCAGGAGAACGACGGCTTCAAATACGGGTTCCGCGATATCCACATCGGTAACGTCACCCTGATCACGAACGCCCTGTCCCTCAGCGGCTGGTACAACAACTCCGGCTTCAACCTGCGAGGGCTGTGGTCCGGTGGACAGGATTCTTCGGCTAACCAGTACGTACGCAACGCCTGCATGTTCTCTGATCCGGTCGGGCACGTCGCGGTGGACCCTTTCAGTCCAGCCCCCGCATCCTCCTACTCCTGGGTCCCGCCCTCGCTGCCGGCGACCCCTGACTCGGTGGTACCCCCGCTCGGCAGCCGCTTCTACAAACCCGGCAATGAGGTGAGCTCTTACTTCTATCCCCATGTATTCACGGTCCAGCAAGCCGCCATGGACACGATTGTCATGAATTCGAGGCTTTTCCACACCGGCATCCGGATCCTGATGAATTTCGACGGCAGCACGCCGGGAGGCAAACGGGATCTCTCAGCCCGCCGCCATATCGCGAGTGACTTCGTCGCGGCTGACCTGTCGGATCGCCGCTACATCTGGACCCCGAGCTATTATTACCAAACCACCTCCGGCTCAACCTGCGGGCCGGCGCCGATCGCCGGGAGCGGAAACATCGACGGAATGACCGGCCTGATCCAGGTCAATGTGGATCGCACCCTCTATTCGCAGCAGTCGCCGCCCACGACGCTCCCGAAGATGGGGTCGCTTTTCGGCGTGGAACTTCCCGTCGTGGAGCTTGCCCGATGAACCGACGCGCGCCCGCCTTCACGCTCATCGAGATCCTTATCGGCATGGCCCTGCTCGGTATCCTGGCCTACGCCGTCAGCTCGCTCTTCGTGACTCAATCGCAGTTCTCCAGCCAAACGAACCGGCAGGAGGCGCTCGCCGAGCTGATGCAGACCAATGTCATCGAGCTTGAGGTGAGGCCTTCTTCAGAGCTGCCGAACTTCGGGCAGTGCAGGTACCGCTTCTATTCGGACGCCGGCGGCTTCGTGAGCGAGGGCGTGGCTGCGGCCGCCGACCCCGCCTGCCAGGAGGCGGTGCCCGAGAAACCCGGGATGAAGATCGTTCTTACGACCAGTCCCGTCGATCCGACGAGCGCGACGTTCAAGAATCCGGATGGAACCATCAACCCATTCCTGAAACTCCCGACCGCCGTCTCGACCCTCAAGGCGGTCCGAATCCAAGGGGGAGTCCGCACGATGGGCACGACGAAAACCGGCAGCCTCTCGATGACGGTGTTCAAGCAATGAAGTCCCGCGCCGCCCGTCCCTCCTCCCTCCAAGGATTCACCCTGACCGAGGTCCTGGTCAGCTCCGCGCTTCTCGGTTTGCTGGTCGTCACCTCCATGCAGCTCCTGGTGAAAGTCGACTCCGAGAGCTCCGTCATGCAACGGAGTCAGCAGGCCCGGATCGAGTTGCTCGGGGTTATCGATTCGGTGGGTGCGCTGCTCTTCAACGCCGCCAATATCAGTCCTCGAGAAGGACTGAATTCGGATCTCGACCGGCGTTACAAGGGCCTGACAGCCTATGATTCGGCCTCCGCGACGCCTTTCTGCAAACATGCCGCCGAAGGCGGCCGGGAAACCTTTTCCATCGTTCGCCTGACCCACCTGAAGGGGAAGATCTTTACCGAGGTGACGCTTCGCCCCTGGAACGAGGCGACGCCCGCGAGCAATCCGCTTTCGAAGCTCCGGCTCAGCTTTCACAACCACCCCTCGTATCCTTTTCAAGTGACGGACACGACCCCTAAGCTCGAGCGGGAGCTCCTGCTGATCGATGGCGAGAATCTGGCATCCCGTCGGTATCGGGTCACGCACGCAAACCACGTCGTCACCGACAAGGACCCCTATTCGGATGTCGCGGTTGCCGGCTCCACTTTCATCTATACCGAGCTCAGCGTCGACCTGCCGGCACTGCCCAACGGCGCCGCGCAGACCCCCGAGCCGCTTCAGTTCATTTCCGGATCGACGGCCTATGCCGCCGCCACCTCGATCCTGTGCGTCTCGGCTTCCGACGGAAAGCTGATTACGCGAGACGAGGCCACCGGTGAGGACCGTACGCTGTATGATCCGGCGAAGGATAAGTTCAAGATCACCTCGTTCGCGGTTACCTACCACGGTACCACGCTCGCTTCGGTACTGCAGTCCTCCCTCTACGCGGCCTTTCCGACTTCCCTGACCGCGATCGACTGCGTGAACACCGCCCGGGTCTCGCTCGAACTCGCGCCCCTCGCGGGTCCAACGTCGACGCCGATCCGGCTACAGAAGCAGGTTCTCCTGAACAACTTCAATCTCCGGCGCCCGGCGAGCTGCAACTGAGCGGCAGGCTCACGGCTTTTTTACAAACTGAATATCCAGGCTGATCGCGATGTCATCGCCGACCAGAACGCCACCCGCTTCGAGCGCCGCGTTCCAGGTCAGACCGAAGTCCTTGCGTTTGATTTTCGTCATCGCCGAGACTCCAAGCTTCAGGTTGCCCCACGGGTCCTTCGCCTCCGGTGCAAGCGGCTCGACCTCGAGCGTGACCTCGCGGGTGATGCCATGAAGCGTGAGATCTCCGACGACGCGCAGCCCTGAGTCGGGCGTGCGGCTCATGCTCCGGGAGCGGAAGGTGATCGTCGGGAACTTCTCGACATCAAAGAAGTCCGCGCTCCGAAGATGGGCATCGCGCTGCGACTCTCGAGTGTCGATGCTCGCGGCCTCGATCGTCGCCACGACCGAGGAGCTTGCCGGATCCGAGGGATCCAGCCGGAGCTCACCGGAAAGCTTGTGGAAGCCTCCGTGAACCTTCGCGATCATCATGTGCTTGACGCTGAAGTTGGCGCTGGAGTGCGCGGGGTCGAGTTGCCAGGTGGTAAGGGATTTGCTCATGGTTTCCGTCCTTTTTTATGAATTCTGGGTTTTGAGTCCTTTGCCTTGAGACAAAGTTACCGCGAAAACGTGATATTCATTAGACGGAAAAATCGGAATACATTTTACATTTAAATGACAAATCGGCCGGCGTCGCCCCGCACCCGTGTCCGGGTTAGAGAGCGCCCTAGAAATACAGGCTCAGGGACGCGTAAGCCAATGCGGGGTAAGCCCCGAATTCCGATTTCAGGGTGGGCCACGCGAAGGGCCCCACGCTCGGGCCGGCTCCCGCCGTGAGGTAGCCGCCGAGGTCCAACACCACGGCTTCAGAAACACTGTAGCTGAGCGCGGGAGAAAGAAAGACCGAATTATCACCCGCGTTCACCAGCGCCTGTGCTCGAGCGCCCAGCAGCGGCGTGAGCTGCCACGTCACGCCCGGGATCAGGTAATGCCTTCCGACGAGAAAAACTCCGCCCCTCGTATGCGAGAAGCGACGGGCCGTGCCGGCATACAAGGCAGCCGCGCCCACTCCGGCGCCATTGAAGTGGTATTCGAGAAACGCCATCACGTCCGACTCGAACTTGTAGTCCAGACCCGTCGACAGCCGGAAATAGTCCTGGGCGGACCTCCCCCCGGCCTCGACGAACGCGAAATCGAGACCGTAGCCGAGCTCGAGCAACCCGGTCTGCACGCCGCCGCCGAAGAGCCGCGCCCCGCTGAAGCTCATCGCCTGGAGAACGAAGTCAGTCTCGAAAAGATTGAGCTGAACGCGCGCAAAGGCGGCGCTCTCCCGCGCCTGCGCGCCCTCACCGATCACAAGCCCCAGGTCCAGCTCGGCCAGCTGGCTGAGCGGCAGCTGGAACCGCACGGCATCCACGCCAATGCGGTACTCCACACTCACCTGACTGAAGGAAAAGGGCAGCAGGACGTCCGTCGTCTGGATCACGTGAGCCGAGCCGAAGGTGATCGCCTGCCGGCCCACCGTAAGATCGCCCGAGGCCAACGCCCAGCGTGCGTTCAACCGGTCGAGGTTCTGATAGAGGATGGCATTGCCGTTGTCGGTGATCCGAGTCGTCAGATCGACGAGCCGGTAAGTCGCCCCGCGCGACAAGGGCAACGCCGAAACCGAAGCCGAACTCGCGGAGCTCGAGCGCCACACCGGCTGAAGCTCGTAACCCGCTTCGAAGTTCAGCTTCGGGACGGGCGACCATGAGCCGTTCAGCCGGAACGAGTTGAACCACTGATAGGAATGGAGCTTGGCCTCGGGCGCGCCAGTCACCTGCTTCGGGAACGTTCCCATCAGGAACGTCTTGAGATTGCCCCCCAGCCTGGAGGGAGCTTCAACGGGCTCCTCCGCAAAGGCCATGGGCCCTAGCCCCAGCGCGAGCGCGACCGCGATTGCGTTAACGGACCTGGTCGTTTTCAATCTTGCCGTCCTTGAGGCGAATGAGCCGTCTGGCCCTTTCCATGATC
>JAMPXZ010000140.1 GCA_023700925.1 Oligoflexia bacterium
CCCGCTGCTGTGGTGGACGCTGACGCCCGAGGCCATCATCCGCAACGAGCTGGACTTCGGCGAGCCGGTGCGCACCCTTCTGCTGACCGGCCCGAACACCGGGGGCAAGACCGTGCTGCTCAAGACGCTGGGGCTCGCGGGGATCTGCGCCCGCACGGGCTTCCCTTTCCCCGCCGTCGAAGTGCCGCGCGTGCCTTTTTTCCGCAGCTTCTTCGCCGATCTCGGCGATCCGCAGTCGATCGAGCGGCATCTGTCGAGCTTTTCGGGCCATGTCCTGCGCTTCAAGGAGATCCTCGACGAGGTGAGCGACCGCAGCCTCGTGCTGATCGACGAGCTCAACTCCGCGACCGACCCCGAGGAGGGCGCGGCGCTCGGGCGCGCGTTCCTCGAAAGCGTCATGGCCCGCAACGCGATGATCGTGACGACGACCCACGACCCGCATCTCAAGGCCCTTTCAGTCTCCGACGAGCGAATCCTGACGGCGAGCATGGCCTTCGACGAAGGCTCCCGCACGCCGACCTACGTCATGCAGCTCGGCGTTCCGGGCCGCTCCCGCGCGCTGGAGACCGCGGAACGCCTCGGCCTTCCCGCCGACGTCATCGAGCTCGCGCGCTCCTACCTCTCGCGCGGTCACGTCGAGTTCGAGCAGCTTCTCTCACGCCTCGAGAGCGACGCGCGCGAGGCCGCCCGTTCCCGCAAGGAAGCCGTGGCGCTTCGCGAGGAGGCCCGCCGCCTGGAGAAGCAGTGGAGCGAGCGCACCGAAGCCTCAGTCACCGAGATGCTCGATCGCACCCGCCAGAAGCTCCGGCGGATCCTTGAGCAGGCGCAGGACGAGGTGCGCAGCTCCGCCCGCCGCCTCGAGGAGATGCGCACCCGGCACGAGCTCGACGAGGCGCGCACGCGGCTCACCGAGACCGCCGAGGCATCGGCGGAGCGGCTCGAAAGCGCCCTGAAAGAGGAAGCCCCCGAGATCGCCGAGCTCCTCGAGCGCAAGGCCAGGGAGACCCGCACCGCGGCCCCGCCGCCGCCCCAGGAGACCGCGTTCGAACCCGGCATGACCGTTCGGATCCCGAAGTGGAAAAACACCGGCACGGTCCTGGGTTTTCAGGGCACCAAGCTCAAGGTCGCCATGGGAACGCTGCAGCTCACCTTGCTACCCAGTGAGGTCGAGCCGATCGCCGGCGCCGCCAAGCCCGCCACGCGCGCCCACGTCACCACGCTCAGCGCCTCGGGCGACGCCTCGGCGCGCCAGCTCGACCTGCGCGGCTTCCGGCTCGACGACGCGATGGCCGAGCTCGAGCGCTTCATCGATCACGCCTATCGCTCCGGCGCGCCCGAGATCACCATCGTCCACGGCCTCGGCACGGGCGCCCTGCGCGAAGGCACGCGCAAGCTCCTCTCGCGCCTCCCCTACGTCAAGGACTTCCGCGACGGCGGCACGGGCCAAGGCGGCACGGGCGCGACGCTCGTCGAGTTCGAGCGCGATTAGCGGCCCGGCTCAGAAGCGCATTTCGTATTTCACCTTCACCGACTCCTCGGAGGACTTCATCGCCGAGGCGTGACTTACGGGCATCCGCGAATCCACTTCGCAGGCCAGATACTCGGTGAGCTGCTTGCTGACCGAAGCGGTGACCGAGTCTGAACTCGTGCCGTAAGCGAGGCCGGTGCCCAGATCCCAGAGCGGGAGCTGGCGAGAAAGATTGAAACTGTAACGCTCGTCGCGAACCACCCACTTCGGAGGACCGTCCACGAGGCTGGCCATGCTGCTGCTGCCGAGGTTCATCGTGACCGAGCCGGTGACAAGCGGAGAAGCGATCTCGAAGAAGTTCGTGCCATGAGGAAGATTCGAGAAGGCGCGGAGCTGGGTATCCGAGCCGAGCGAGGTACTGAGGGTGCGGCCCGAGGTGATCGCGGCGATCGCCACCGCCACCGTGAGGGGCGCCCGCAGGCCTTCGACCGTTTGAAGGCCCTTCTGGGCTTCCTGCAGGGTCTTTTCCCGCTGACGGCTCTGCACCCGGCCCACGACCTTTTTCGAAAGCGCCTTCAGCCGACCGGCCTGATCCGCGCGCGCCTTCAGGTCCGCGGTGTTGGCCCTTTCCTTCCACTCAAACTCCCGCATCGCCACGCCGTACTCGACCTGCAGCTCATGAGAGTCGGCCTGCTGCAGAAGCGTATTGAGGGGATGCTCGGCCTCGACCCGCTTGCGGTCCTCGAGGAGCGAGAGATTCGGCTGCCACTGTTCAGCTGACTGGGCACGCCAGGAGGGGCGAAGCTCGGAGAGCTGGCACCAGGTGAGCTGGGGCAAAGCCAAGCCGACGGCCACAAGCAATCCCAGAAGGTTGCCTTTGCTCATGATCCAGTGCTTGGGGTTCTTGGGCGACGCCATTGCTCCTTAGAAGAGCAACACGCATACCACAGAGATTCGAGGGTTTAGCCTTAGATTTCGAGTGTCTAAGAATACCACCTGCGTCTAAATCTTTGACAGCCGGCGAAAAGTTCTACACGAAATCCCGGCACTCTCTATCGTTTCGATTAAATACCGCTCAGGATGAAGCCCAGCCAAAGAACAAAGCCCGAGATGACCGGGATGGTAAAGTTATCGTCCGCCTCAAACGGCATCAGCTCGGCCGTACCGCCAGCGACGCCCCCGATCACGGAAAGCGCCAGCAGCGTACCCACCGGCAGCTGCATGGAGCTGAGGAACAGGAGGCTGATCAGAATACAGGTCACCACACCCGCCGTTGTGCCGACCAGGGACTTCCCGCTCGAAAAGCGCCAGGCGCGGTCGCCATACAGAATGCCGAAAAGCGAGGCAATCGGATCACCGCACGCCAGGTACAGAATGCTGAGCACCGCCACGGGCTTCGGGAAGATCGCGATCGCGATGATCGTCGCGGCCAGGTAGTAAGGCACGCCGCTCACACGGCCAACCTCGGAGGTTCTCATCAGCGGTCCCCAGTACCGAAGGACCTTGGAGTTGAAGGAAGGGTTGCGCAGGCGGAGCGTTTCGACGGACATCGCCAGGCCCAGGCAGAGGATCAGGATGAAAAGGGAGGTCGCTGTCGGCAGCCCGGCCAGGTAGATGAAGGCGATCACCCCCCCCATGGCCACGTGCCAGGTTTTGCGCAGCAGATGCAGATCGGTCCGCAGGTGCATCCTCAGCGGAAGACCAGCTGACACGGACTGCGGGTAGTCAAAATGAGTCGTTCGCTTCATGCGTTTCTCTCTCAGTCTCTCTCTCGTTCTCTCTGCTCGACGAACCAACAGCTCTGTATCGTTTCCAGTACATAAACGAGGCTTTGCTGGGTTTCACGGTATGTATGAGCAACTTGAATGCCAGCCTAGTCATTTTGACGCACACCGTCGCGTCATAAATGTCGTCAATTTTTCGTCAAGGGTTCCAAGCGATTAGCCCTCTGTTTTCTATCGCACCGAGTCATGGGTCGCTAATGCCGGACCAAGTCCGTTGGTCGCCCGGGTATCGCCCTACGCGTTTCCCATAGCCGACTGCGAAGCGGGCTTCGCACCTCCGGCGCTGTGGCAAAACACCTTGACACTCCGGTTGGACGGCTAAATCCTTAATGTAGGGAAGTCAGCAGGAAGCGGCCTCCCAACTCTCGCGGGTGCCAGCGCCCGCGAGCTAACGAGCACAAGGACGTGCTCCGAAAAAGGACGATCCATGAACGGAAGCGTCAACTCAGCCGGTAGTGTTCCCGGCGCCATCGGCTCGGAGTTCCAGAGCGTTTTCGATCTGGTGCGCTCCCCGGCCCATCGGCGGATCAAGCAGATCTGGGCGGTCGGCGGAGGCAAGGGCGGCGTCGGCAAGAGCCTCGTTGCCTCGAGCCTCTCGATCTCGCTCTCCCGGCTCAACAACCGCGTCGTCGCCATGGACCTCGATCTCGGCGGCGCCAACCTTCACACCACGCTCGGCGTGGATCTCCCCCGACAGACTCTCAGCGACCTTTTCACCCAGCGCACCAACCGCCTCGACCAGTGCCTCGTGGCGAGCGGAATCCCCAATCTCGATCTGATCAGCGGCGCGCAGGACGCCGTGGGCATCACGCAGATCGGCCCTGAGGAAAAGGCGCGCCTCCTGAGCCAGATCACCGAGCTCGACGCCGACTACGCCGTGCTCGATCTCGGTGCCGGCTCCGGCGAGAACACGCTGGACTTCTTCCTCTACGCCGACGTCGGCGTCCTCATCCTGCTGCCTGAACCGACTTCGATCGAAAACGCCTACCGCTTCATCAAGAGCGCGTACTACCGTCGCCTTCTCCATGCGCGCAGCCTGCGCGAGATCCGGCCGCTCATCGAGACCGCCATGGATGGCAAGAACAACCAGGGCATCCGGTCTCCGGCGGACCTGTTCCGGCGGGTCAATGAGCGAAACCCCGAGGCCGGAATGCGCCTCAAGCAGGAGATCGAGAAGTTCCGCCCGAAGCTGATCGTGAACCAGGCCCGCACGCAGACCGACATCGACATCGGCTTCTCCGTGAAGGCGGTCTGCAAGAAATACTTCGGTATCGAGGTGGACTACATCGGCTACCTCGACTATGACAGCTCCGTCTGGCAGGCCGTCCGGCGCAAACGCCCGCTGATGCTGGAGTTCCCGAATTCCAAGCTGGTCTCGAGCATGGACCGCGTGGTCCAATACCTACAGAAGCGCTACGGCCACGAGAGAAACGACCTTTACTGAATGAGCCTCAACGAACAGCCGACGTATTACGAAATCCTCGATCTGAAGCCGGAGGCCTCGCCGCACGAGATCCGCGAGGCGTACCTGCGCATCAAATCCACCTACAACAAGGATAGCGTCGCGCTCTACAGTCTGGTCAGCGGCGCCGAACGCGAAGAGATGCTTCGGCTCATCGAGGACGCCTACGACGTCCTCTCCAACGCGGATCGCCGCAAGGAGTACGACCGGATGCACGGTCTGCTCGACTCGCGCGGCGCCGGGACGCCTCCCGTGCGGCCGCCACAGAAGGTTGTTTCGATCGATCGCGTCCCGCCCATGGAAGACCTGCTGCACTCCGGAGAGGACCTGCTCGTGGCGCCCGCCACGGACTTCACCAACAGCACCAGTGAAGATCCGTTCAGTGCTTCGGCCTCCCATGAGTTCCCGCCGGCTTCGAGCGGATTCCCCCCGTCACCGCCGGCCTACCCCGCGCCCGCGGCACCATCGCCGCCTCCGGCGACGTCCCCTTTTCAAAGCGGTCCTGTATTTCAGACCCCCCCCACTCTTCAGAGCGCGCCCCCGGCTCCGAGCGTACCGGCCGCTTCAACCTCTCCCGCGCAGCCGCCGCGTTTCCCCGCCGCGATCCAGCGGGCCTCGCAGGCCAGCGAGATCGCCATGACGCTGGCTCGGGAAATCGAGTCCGAAATCGAGTGGTCGGGCCTCTTCCTCAAGCGCGTGCGCGAGGTCCGCAACGTCTCGATCGAGGAGCTCGCGGGGACGACGAAGATTTCGAAAACCTACCTGCAGGCCATCGAAGACGAGAACTTCGCGCGGCTGCCCGCGGCGGTCTACGTCCGGGGCTTCGTCAGCCAGATGGCCCGCTCTCTCAAGCTGCCGCAGGAAAAGGTGGCTGCGGCCTACATGGCCCGCTTCGCCAAGCACGCCACCGACAAGTGACCACCTCCTGGAGCTGGAAGATCATCGAAAGCCCCTCCGAGCGCGCCGATCGCGCCGTGCTGCGCGCGATCGAGAAAGGCCTCGGCCAGTGGAGCGAAGAAGGCTCCCCCGTCGCCTGCTCGCGCAGCCAGATCCAGCGCCTGATCGAGGAAGGGCGGGTCACGGTGGACGAGACGCCGCTCAAGGCGAACGCCAAGCTGCGCGCCGGAAGCCTCGTGCGCGTCGAGTTCCCGCCGCCGCGGCCCACGGAGATTCTCGCCGAGGATCGACCGCTGGACATCCTGTTTCAGGACGAGCACATCGTCGTCGTGAACAAACCGCC
The DNA here is from genome assembly GCA_023700925.1 of Oligoflexia bacterium. GTDB lineage: Bacteria > Bdellovibrionota > UBA1018 > UBA1018 > UBA1018 > JAMPXJ01. The sequence goes on from JAMPXZ010000140.1 coordinate 5,955, forward strand.
CGGCCTCACCGTGCATCCCTCGGAAACGCAAGCCGACGGAACGCTCGTCAACGCGCTCCTGCATCACATCAAGGACCTGAGCGGCATCGGCGGGGAGCTGCGTCCCGGAATCGTTCACCGGATCGACAAGGATACGAGCGGCGCCCTCGTCATCTCGAAGTCCGACGAGGCCCACCGCGCGCTGGTCAAGACTTTCGCCGAGCACGCGATCGAACGCGTGTACTGGGCGCTGTGCTATGGCGCGCCCGCGGGCAGCGGACGCACCACGATCGATACCCGCATCGGCCGCAATCCGGCGGATCGCAAGAAGATGGCGGTGCTCAAGCTCGGCGGGCGGCGCGCCGTCAGCCATTTCGAAAAGCTCGAGGAATACGGGATCGCAAGCCGCAAACCGTTCGCGAGCTGGCTCGCCGTCACCCTCGAGACGGGACGCACCCACCAGGTGCGGGTTCACCTCACCTCGATCGGCCACTCGCTCCTCAGCGATCCCGTCTACGGGACGCCGACCAACACGCAGGCCAAATGGACCGCGCTTCCGCACGTCGTTCAGGAGGCCGCGCGGGCCCTGCCCGGACAGGCGCTCCACGCGCGGGTGTTGGGCTTTCGGCACCCCATCACGGGCGCGCCGCTGCGCTTCGAGGCCGAGCCGCCAGAGGGGTTTGTGCGGCTGCACTCCGCGCTCGGGGAGTTCCGGGGCGAGAGCGCCGGGCCTCGCTGAAGAGCCACCGCCGCGGACTCGTCGCGTGCCGCGCGTGGAGGCTCATGCCCTCACGATCGACCACTGGCGGGTGGCGGCTTTTTCACGTCGATAGCTGTGAAAGAGCGGATGCTCGGGCATGCCCGCGCAGCAGGTGCACGCGCGCAGCAGGTCGATCTCGGTGATGCCGATCGCCCGAAGCTCCGCCTGATTCACCGCCGCGAGATCCAGCTTTCGCGGCTCCGGCAGGATCCAGCGCGAGCCGCGCCCGCCGAACTCGTGGCGAAACTCCTCGGCCAGCTCCGGACTCACCTCGTAGCAGCACGGGCCGATCGAGGGACCGATCGCCGCGACCCATTCCGAAGGCTTCTCCCCGCGCTCGGAAAGCGTCTTCCACAGCTCACGCAGAATGCGGGCCCGTGTTCCCCGCCAGCCGGCATGCACCGCCGCGACGGCGCCCCCTCTGCGACGGGCCAGAAGGATGGGCACGCAGTCGGCGGTCACGACGCCGACCGGCTGGCCGGCTTGCATTGTATAAAGCGCATCGACTTCTCCGCAGGCGTGTCCTGGGCCGAATACCTCGGCCTGAGCCGCACCGTGAACCTGGCGCCAGCGGGGCTGGAGTTCTTCCCACTCCGCCGCCAGGCGCGCCGGCACCGGCTCCTCGATCGTGCCGAAGCCATGAAGGAGACCCGGAACCGTGGATAACAACGGACTCGTAAGATGCATCAGTTCAACTCCAGTTCCTTGAAACGAATCGTCCCGAGCGGATTCACGCGAAAACCTTTTACCTTCGGCTGCAGCGCGTGGACCTGCACGTAATGGAAAAGCGGAACCACGACCGCCTCACGATCCACGAGAATCCGCTGCGCCTCGCGGATGAGCTTCTCGCGCATCGGGCCCGAGGGAAGCGCCTCGATCCGGCGGACGAGACCGTCGTATTCGGGGAGCGAGCAGCCCGAGTAGTTGTTCGGGTTGCCGGTCGTTAAAATCTCCAGATGCGTGATCGGATCGCGGAACGGCGCGAGCCATCCGAAGCGGTAGATCGGCGCGGGATCGGCCTGCAACGTCTTGATGTGCGTCTTCCAATCCAGGTTCGAAAGCGTGATCCGCAGACCCAGGCCTTTCAGAAGATCCTGCTGCACCTTTTCGAGCACCAGCGCGTTGCGGTCGCTGCTGTCGAAGATCGCTTCGACGCGCGGCTGCGGCCGGGCGGCAAGCACCCGGGCCCGCACGCGCGCCACGGAGCCGGCGAAGAGCTCGGCGGAGCGATCCGGATTCGCCGGCCGCACATGGCCCTCGAGACCGGGCGGAACCCAGCTCCGGGCTGGCGTTTCGCCTGTTTGCAGCGCTTCGACGAGCTCTTTCTTGTGTATCGAGCCCGCGACCGCGCGCCGCCACTCGCGATCCGAGAACGGCTCCTTGCCGCAGTTGAACGAAAGGTAATACGTCGCCAGCAGCGGATCCGTCCGGAGCGCGTTCTGGCGGTTAAGACGCGCGTGCTCCAGCGTCGGGACCCGCGTGAGGATGTCGAGCTTGCCGCGATCGAAGAGATTCACCGCGGTGGTCTCGTCGCGAACGATGTCGAGCTCGATCGTCCTGGTCTTAGGCGACGCGCCCCAGTAGGCGGGATTGCTTTCGAGAAGAATCCGCTTGTCGGGCTCATGGGTCACGATCCGATAAGGCCCCGTGAAGACCGCCTCACCCGCCTTGAGGCCAACCGGCCAGCGCCCACCGTGCGCGGCCAGGATGTCATCGCGCACCGGAAGGCTCGCCGTCAGCGCAAAGACGTGGAGAAAGTGCCGGGCCGGGCGCTCCAGTTCCACGATCAGCTTTCCGGCCTCTTCACGTACGCCCGGAAGCTCGCGCGCGGCGCCGGCATGAAAGCTCACCGCGCCCCGGATCGGCATCAGAAAGTCCGCGGTCTTCGAGCCGGTTTCGGGCGAGAGCGCCCGCCGCAGGCCTGCGACGAAGTGCCGGGCTTCCACGGGCTTTCCATCCGACCAGCGCGCCCCGGGCCTGAGGGTGAACTCATAGCGCAGCCCATTTGCCGAAACCTGATAAGTCTCCGCCAGGCGAGGCTCCAGCTCGCCGTCGACATCGTAGCCGAGAAGTCCATCCATGACGTTGCCGAGCACCCGAAGCGAATGCCCGTCCTCGGCCAACGCCGGATCCAGCGAAACGGGCTCGCCCGCGAGCTGCACATGCAGCGCGGCGTCAGAGCCACGCTCCGATTTCCACGTGCACCCGGGCGTCGCCACGAGGAGCGTCACCAGGGCCGCGCACATCGCGGACGCCCCGCGGGCCCACTGCCGCTTTGAAGAAAAACCGCTGATTTTAGGCGAAATTTCATGAGCCATCCGGCGGCCCCCGTTCCCCAATACTCTAGCAAACCCCTTCGTCCCATGCTACCCAAGAGGTCAGGATGGAAACCATCACGAACACGCTTTTGGGGCTTCTTTCAGTCGACGGCGGCGGCGTGACCGTGCTCCAGGCACTCCTGGCGATCGCAGTGGCCTACCTGGGCGGCGTGGTCTCGAGTCTCACCCCTTGCGTGTACCCGATGATCCCGATCACCGTCAGCGTGATCGGCCAGAGCGGCGCTCGGTGGCGCGAGGTCGCCCTGCGAGGGGCCGCCTATGTCGGCGGGATGGCCCTGATCTATTCCATCCTGGGCGTTCTGGCGGGCCTGACGGGCAAGGTCTTCGGCTCTCTGACCAACACTCCCGGCTGGTACGTCGGCTTGGGCCTGCTGATGACCGCGGCGGCCCTGATCATGATGGACGTCGTCCCGTTTGACCCTCTTCTGGTCTGGGAACGCGTACGCAGACGCCTCGGCTTCGGACGCAACAAGGCACACCGTCACCCGAGCGCCCAGGAGCGGAGCGAGCTGAGCTTTCTTGAGGCGTTTTCGCTCGGCGCGGGCTCCGGTTTCATCGCCGCTCCCTGCACCACCCCGGTCCTGGCTTCGATCCTGGGCTATATCGCCAAAACGCAGTCCGTTGGCCTTGGGCTCGCGCTGATGCTGGCTTTTTCCCTCGGTCTGGGTACCCTCTTATTGTTGATCGCCGCTTTCAC
>JAMPXZ010000141.1 GCA_023700925.1 Oligoflexia bacterium
CCGAGCAGGCCGAAGCCAAAGCCGCTTCTGATACCGCCGCTCTCCAGAAGAGAGTCGAGGAGCTTGAGGCGCAGGTAAAAGAGAAAGAAAGCAAGTACCTCTACCTGTATGCCGAGTTCGAGAATTTCAAAAAGCGCTCGATCAAAGAGCGATCCGACCTGCTCAAGTTCGGCTGGGAAGGCCTGGCGCGCGAGCTACTGCAGGTGATCGACAACCTTGAGCGCGCGTTGGCCCACATGCCGCCGAACAGCGACAGGTCACTCATTGACGGCCTGCACATGGTGCTGAACCAGTTCCGCGCGACGCTGTCCCAGGGCGGCGTCCAGACGATCGACAGCGTGGGAAAGCCCTTCGATCCCCATCACCATGAGGCCATGGCGCAGGAAGCTTCCGAGCTTCCCGAAGGGAACGTCACCCAGGAACATTCAAAAGGATATACCCTCCATGGTCGCCTCCTGCGGCCAGCGAGGGTGGTGGTCAGCTCAGGCAGCCCGCCCAAAAAATAAGGGCAAAAGCTGACAACAGAGAATTCGTGATCATTTTCTAAATCAAAGCGAGGAAGTCTGAACATGGGAAAAATTATCGGAATCGATCTTGGAACCACCAACTCCTGCGTCGCCGTGCTCGAAGGCGGCGAGCCGAAGGTGATCCCCAACGCCGAAGGCACCAACACCACTCCGTCCGTCGCGGCCTTCACCCCTTCGGGCGAAAAGCTCGTCGGCCAGACCGCGAAACGCCAGGCGATCACCAATCCGGACAAGACGGTCTTCGAGTCCAAGCGCCTCATCGGACGCAAGTTCTCCTCGCGTGAAGTGCAGGAGTTCATCAAGGTCGCCCCGTTCAAGATCGTCGAAGCCAAGAACGGCGACGCCTGGGTGAAGGTCGGTGACCGCGAGTACTCCCCGCAGGAGATCTCGGCGCTCGTTCTGCAGAAGATGAAAAAGACGGCCGAAGATTACCTTGGCGAGGCCGTCACCGAGGCCGTCATCACGGTTCCCGCTTACTTCAACGATGCCCAGCGCCAGGCGACGAAAGACGCCGGCCGCATCGCGGGCCTCGACGTCAAGCGCATCATCAACGAGCCGACCTCGGCCGCGCTCGCTTACGGCCTGGACAAGAAGGGCAAGGACGAGATCGTCGCCGTGTTTGACCTCGGCGGCGGCACCTTCGACATCTCGATCCTCGAGCTGGGTGACGGCGTCTTCGAGGTGAAAGCCACGAACGGCGATACCTTCCTCGGCGGCGGCAACTTCGACCAGCGGATCATCGACTGGCTGGCCGACGAGTTCAAGAAAGAGAACACGGTCGACCTGCGCAAGGACAAGATGGCGCTCCAGCGGCTGAAAGAAGCGGCGGAAAAAGCCAAGCACGAGCTCTCGAGCACGATGGAGACGGAGATCAATCTCCCCTTCATCACCGCCGACGCCTCAGGGCCCAAGCACCTGAACATCAAGATGACGCGCGCGAAGCTCGAGGCGCTGGTCGCGGACCTCATCGAGAAGCTCATCGCCCCCTGCGAGACCTGTATCCGCGACGCCGGCGTGCAGAAGAGCCAGATCAACGAGGTCATCCTCGTCGGCGGCATGACCCGCATGCCGCGCGTGCAGCAGAAGGTGAAAGAGATCTTCGGCAAGGAGCCGCACAAGGGCGTGAACCCGGATGAGGTCGTCGCCGTGGGCGCCGCGATCCAGGGCGGCGTGCTCAAGGGCGACGTCAAGGACGTGCTCCTGCTCGACGTGACCCCGCTTTCGCTCGGCATCGAGACCCTGGGCGGCGTGTTCACCAAGCTGATCGAGAAGAACACCACGATTCCCACTAAGAAGTCGCAGGTCTTCTCGACGGCCGCCGATAGCCAGAGCGCGGTGACCATTCACGTGCTCCAGGGCGAGCGCGAGTTCGCCGAGTACAACAAATCACTCGGGCGCTTCGACCTCGTGGGCATCCCGCCCGCTCCCCGCGGAGTGCCGCAGATCGAGGTCACCTTCGACATCGACGCCAACGGCATCGTGCACGTCGGGGCGAAGGACCTGGGCACCGGCAAGGAGCAGTCGATCCGGATCACCGCCTCGAGCGGCCTCTCGGAGGACGAGATCAAGCGGATGCAGAAGGAAGCCGAGGCTCACCGCGCCGAGGACGAGCAGCGCAAACAGCTCGTCAACGCCCGCAATACCCTCGACGGCCTGATCTACACGATCGAGAAGACCATCAAGGAGAACGCCGAGAAGATCGACGCCGCCATGAAGAAGCAGGTCGAGGAAGCCCTGGTCGAGGCGCGCAAGCATCTCGACAGCAAGAACCTCGAGGAGCTCCAGAAGGCGACCGAGCAGCTCACCGCCGCCTCCAACAAGATGGCCGAGCAGATGTACAAGAACGTCGGCGCCAACGCCCCGGGAGCCCAGCCGGGCGCCGGAGCGGCTGAAGGCGCGGCGGGCGCGGGACCGTCCGGGAACGGGCATACCGACGAGTCGAAGGACGGCAAAAAAGACGACGTCATTGATGCCGACTTCAAAGAAGTCTAAACTCAGGCCTCTGGAGAAGCCGCCGCGGCTCGGCTGACGAGCTGGCGCTGACGGCGGTGAAATATCATGGCCAAGCGTGACTACTACGAGGTCCTCGGACTTGCCCGGGGCGCTTCGACCGAAGAGATCAAAAAAGCTTACCGAAAGCTCGCCGTCCAGCATCATCCGGACAAGAATCCGGGCGACAAGCGGGCGGAAGAGAGCTTCAAGGAGCTATCCGAGGCCTACGAGGTTCTGTCGGACTCGCAGAAACGCCAGATGTACGACCAGTTCGGCCACGCGGCCGGAGCTGGCGGCCCCGGCGGCATGGGTGGGTTCGACTTCAACCAGGCGGGGTTCGGCGGCGCCTCGATCAACGATATCTTCGGCGACATCTTCGGCGATCTTTTCGGAGCGGCCGGGCCCCAGGGCCGCCGCGGCGGTCGTCGCCGGGGAGGACGTCCGGGCGCGGACCTGCGCACGACCGTCGACATCACCTTCGAGGAGGCCGCGTTCGGGACGGAGAAGGTCATCACCATCCCGAAAAACGTGCGCTGCGACACCTGTGAAGGAAGCGGCTCCCGGCCGGGCACTCATCCGGAGACCTGCGCGCAGTGCGGCGGTCACGGTGAGGTGAGCTTTCAGCAGGGCTTCTTCGCGATCACCCGCCCCTGCCCCCGCTGCAACGGCGCGGGCCAGACCATCCCCCACCCATGCGGCAGCTGCGCGGGCTCGGGCCACGTAAAAAAGCGCATGCAGCTCGCGGTCAAGATTCCCGCCGGTGTTGACACCGGTCAGCGCCTGAAGCTCACCGGCGAAGGCGAAGCCGGCGACCGAGGCGGCATGCCGGGCGATTTGTACGTCCAGATCAACATTCTTCCGCATGAGTTCTTCACGCGCGAGGACTTCGACGTCGTCTGTGATGTGCCGATCACCTTCACCCAGGCTGCGCTGGGCGCGGACCTCGAGGTCCCGACTCTCGAGGGCAAGGTAAAAGTCAAGATCCCCTCGGGCACCCAGTCCCAGAAGATTCTGCGCCTGAAGGGCAAGGGCCTTGCAAAGCTTGGTTCCTACGGCCGCGGCGACCAGCTCGTCCGCGTGGTGGTGGAGGTGCCTTCGCGGCTGACCTCCGAGCAGAAAGAGCTTTTGAAGAGATTCGAGGAGATTGGCGTCGAAGCGACGCACCCGATGCATCATCGCTTCTTCGAGAAGGTTAAGAATATTTTTGGCTGAGCGCGCGAAAGCCTGAACTCAGACGAGGGAAGCGACAGATGGGCCGAACCAAGGGAAGAAGAGTACGATTCATGGGCCGCTCGGTCTTCCCCCTCCTGGTCCTGGCGCTCAGCGCATGCGCGACCGCGCCTACCCAGCACCCCGTCGCACCGCCGCGTCCGACGGGTAAGGTGCAGTCCATGCCCCTCCCTCCCTCGGGGGAGCTACCACCCGCGCAGCCCGCGGGGGCGAGTTCTCCCCGCGAAGAGGCCGACTTCAAGGCGAGCAGCGAGCTTTATGTCAAAGGCGAGTTCACGGCCGCCTTGCGCCGCCTCAGCGATTTTGAAAGGACTTATCCGAGAAGCGGGCTTCTTCCGCAGGTCCGCAACCTCTCCGGTCTCTGCTACCTGATGACCCGCAGACCCGAAGAGGCCGCCACCGAGTTCTCCCGCGCAATCCAGCCAGGCCCGCGCGCCCATCAATTCAACCAGTACGTGCTCTACAATCTGGCCCGCGCCCAGTTCGAGGCCAACCGCATCGCCGAGGCCGAGCAGACCGCCACGCGCATCGACTCCCAGGCGCTGGACCGCGAGAACCAGGTCAAGGTCCATCACCTCAAAGCCAACCTCTACCTCAAACGCTCCCTCCCGCAGGAAGCCGCGCGTGAGGCGCTCGTGGCGAGCCGGATGCTGCCGCCGCTGCAGGCCGAGGAGCTTCGGCCGAGCTTCGCGAATACCCTCGATCAGGCCATCCAGGGTCTTGAGGGCACGCCACCACTCGAAGAGCTGCTGCGCGAGTTCGAGGACTCGCCCTATGCGGACCTTCTGCTTTTCCGCCTCGCCGGACGCGAGAAAGCTCAGGGCGAGACCGCCAAGGCACAGGTTCACCTTGAAACTCTGCTCGCCCGCTTTCCCAAAAGCCCCTATTACGCCGATGCCTCCTCACTCAACGTCACGCAGGAGCCCGAGGCCCCGACCGAAGGTCGTACCGTCGGAGTGCTTCTGCCGCTCAAAGGCAAGTTCGCCAGGTTCGGCACGCGAAGCCTTCAGGGCATCGAGCTGGCCTTCGGACTATTCGATCCGGGGAGCCCCGATACCAAGGTGAATCTCGTGATCGAGGACTCGGGCGAGGAGCCGGAGCAGACCGTCAAGGCGCTCAATCGCCTGGTGCAGGAGCATCACGCCGTCGCGGTCATCGGCCCGCTGCTTACCAAGGGCATCGACCAGGTGAACCGGCGCGCCCAGGAGCTGCGCGTGCCGCTGATCACTCTGGCGCGGCAGGAAGGGTTGCCCGGCGATCACGTCCTTCCGGCCGGGATCACGCTGCGGCTCCAGGCCGTGGAGCTGGCGCGGTTCGCGATCCAGCGCAAGGGCCTCCGTCGCTTCGCCATTCTCGCGCCGCGGGACAAGGTGGGAGAGGAGTTCACGCTGCACTTCTGGACGGCGGTCGAATCGCTGGGCGGGGAAATCACGGGCGCGGAGACCTACAATCCGGGCGAAACGGATTTCCGCCAGCAGGTGGATCGGCTCTCGGGCCTGTTCTACACCGAGGCCCGCCACCGCGAGCTCGAGGAGCTGGCCAAGCTCCGCGAGGAGAACAAGATCAAGAAGCGCACGCGCAAGACCGAGCAGTTCTACAGTCTCAAGCCGATCGTCGATTACGACGCCGTCTTCATCCCGGACGAGCCGAAGATCGCGGGTCAGATCCTTCCGACCTTCTCTTATCGCGACGTCGACAACATGATCTTCCTCGGACCCTCGGCTTGGAACTCGCCGGAGCTCGCCTCGCGCGGCGGAGCCTACGCGGAAAACGCCTTCTTCGTCGAAGCTTTCCAGCCGGACGACGCCTCCCCCGCCGCTCAGCGGTTTGTCGAGAGCTACAAAACCGCTTTTGGCTCGGAGCCCTCGATCATGGACGCGACCGCCTTCGATGCGGCCAGGATCCTGGAGCTGGCCTTTGAACGCGGCGGCCAGGAGCCGAGCCGTGCCGAGGTCCTCGATTACCTCCGCGACGTCAAAGGTTATCCGGGAGTGACGGGTACGATCAGCTTCCGCGAGGGGCAGTTTTACCGGGATCTCAAAGTACTTACGGTGAAGGCTGGGCAGATCGTAGAGGCGCGGTGAGAGCGGAAGACAGCAATTCAGCCACGGATGGCGTCAGCTGCATTATCGAGAAAACGTCCTCGGTGCTGTTCGTTGTCGATCCGGGGGCGAAGGGCAAGGAGAGGTCACCGACGAATGCTCAGGCAGTCTGGCAGGCTGGTGACGGGTTTTAGCGATTTCCTGAAGACTTCATGTTTCAGCTGACAGACAATGAAAGGCAGCGACTGGTCACAGAATGTGACCGGTTCAATAGGCTGAAGCACTCCTCTGTCCCTCCTCGCGCTTTCACCGAGCACGGCGCGCTTATGGCCGCAAATGTCCTGAACTCTCCACATGCGGTTAAGATGAGTGTTCACGTAGTTCGAACGTTTGTGAAGCTGCGGCAACTCCTTGCGAGTCACCAACAGCTCTCAACGAAACTCAGTGAACTTGAACGCAAATTGGAGGGACATGATTCGGCGATTCGAGCTATCGTTGTTAGCATCCGAGATTTGACTCAACCCATTCTTTCTACGAAAAGACGGAGAATAGGGCTCTGATCACTTAATTAAGCGAACCTGGCGCGTATAGACTGACCTCACTTTTGGGATCGGCCAATCTGCAGACTGGTGACTGGTTCGGGTACCGGCAACAGAGTGCCGCATAGGTGCCGCCTCCCTGCGGCACCTGAGCCGAAAACGCTACTTGCCGCCGGATCGCGACAGGCGGTACAGGCAGCCGCCCAGATGATCGAAGGACTGAAGCAGGGTCGCCTGCTCTGCGAGGCTGAGGATGCTCTGGCACTCGCGGAACGAGCCGAGAGCCATGGCGTAATAGCGGGCTCGGTCTTTTGCCGTGGGCTTTGCTGAACCCTCGGCGAGCGTCAAAACGATCCCCTGGCTGGCCCTGGTCAGCTGATCGCGAAGCGGAGCGGGAAGCTTCACCGCTTTGCACTCGCGATAGAAATCCATCGCGATGCCATAAGTCCTGAAGTTCTGAAGCGCTGGAATCATAGTTCATTCTCCTTTTTGGAAAAAATCAGGTTCACGCCCAAGTGCGAACCTGATTTTTTCCAAAAGGAGAATGACGATGACTAGTGATCCGCTTCAGAAGTTCAGAACTTATGAGCTATCGGTCCAGTTCTACCGCGAGTGCAAGGAGGTGAAGCTTCCTCACGCCATCCGCGATCAGCTGATGAGAGCCGCCAGTAGTGTCTCGCTCAATCTGGCCGAGGGTTCAGCCAAGCCCTCGCGCAAGGAGAGGCTTCGCTACTACAGCATCGCCTTCGGATCGATCCGCGAGATCCAGGCCATCATCCGGCTCGAGGAGCTGAACCAGCTTCATAGCCGAGCAGATCACCTCGCCGCCTCGCTTTACAAGCTGGCCCGCCAGTAGGGACTGGGGTAGAGCAAGGATGCTCTGCCCTTTTCTGAATCCTCAGGCGGCAACAGGTCGCTGGCACACTGGCAGACAGGAAACAGGTTCCGGCCCAGGCAGCCGGACCTGCTGCCTGATCCAGCCTGCCCGAACCGCTGCCCGATGCCCGCTGCCAGAAAATTGACCCGATTCCCGCGCGAACTTCCGGAAAACTCCGGCAAATACTGCCGATTGGCAGCGTATCCCCCCTCCCCTCATAATGATCCCAAGGACACGTGCATCCGCAGGAAGCGGTTGCCCTAGGGTCAGGAGGACGCGCAAGTGGAACCCGTCGGTGGCGGGCAGTTCAAGCAAGCCATCAAACAGATCATGGAAGCCGAGAGCCAGCCTCTCAAGCAGCTCGAAGCGCGCAAGACGCGCGAGGAGGCACGGCTTCGCCTGTTCCAGGAGTTCAAAGGCAAGTTCGCCGGCATCGACCGCGCGATCAACGACATCGCGACCTTCAAGAAGCTCCGCGAGCTCAAAGCCGACCTCGGGGACGGCGCGAGCGCCGTGAGCCTCACGCTCGACAAGGACCGCGCGCAGCCCGGCACCTACCAGCTCCAGGTCGAGGAGCTGGCGCAGCGGACCTCCGTCATGTCCAACGGCTTCGAGGATGCCGATGAGCCGATCCTGGGCCTCGGCTTCCTCGTCATGAACCTCGGCAACGGGGACACGGCGGAGATCTTCGTCGACGAAGCCAACTCGAGCCTGCGCGGAGTCGCGGGTCTGATCAACAACCAGCCCGACTCGCCGATCCGCGCGGCGGTGATCAAGGATTCGACCGACCCGGACGATCCGTGGAAGATCATCCTCACCTCCAAGAAGGACGGCGCGATCAACGGGATCGAGTTCCCCGAGTTCTACTTCCTCGATGGCTCGAAGGACTTCTACATCGACTCGGATCGCGAGGCGAAAAACGCGCTGGTGTACGTCGACGGCTTCCCTGTCGAGCTCGACAGCAACGACATCACCGATTTCCTGCCGGGGATCAACCTTCATCTCAAGCAGGCCAAGCCCGGCCAGCCGTTCGCGATCACGATCGCCGAGGACTTCCAGAAAATCTCCGGCAAGATCCGCTCGGTCGTGGACGAGGTCAATCAGGTCCTCTCCTTCATCACCAAGCAGAACCAGATCGACGCCGCGACGGATACCCGATCGACGTTCGCCGGCGATACCAGCCTGCAGACCATCGAATACCGCTTGCGCAACATGATGCACGAGGGCTTCCCCGTCCCCATGGGCGACGGCTCCTTCCGCGTGATGCACCTCAACCAGGTGGGCATCGAATTCGACAAATCCGGGCAGCTCACCTTCAAGGAAGACAAGTTCACCAAGCTCATGGAGAAGGACTTCGAAGGCCTCTCCGAGGCGATCAGCGGCGAGTTCGGCTTCGCCTACCAGCTTCGCGAGCTCATCAAGGGCTATACCCAGATGGGCTCGGGCATGTTGAATACGCGCGAGCAAGGGCTCAAGGCGAGAATCAAGGAAATCGACAACCAGATCGACAACCGCGTGCGGCAGCTCGAAAAGCGGCAGACCTCGCTCGTGAACCAGTTCGCGAAGCTCGAAGGGTCGCTCGCGAACCTGCAACGGCAACAGCAGCAGCTCGCGGTGGCGGGCATGGGCGGCGGCGGCGGCAACCCGCTCGCGCAGCTGATGGGATGAACTGACGGAGGAAGATGACCATGGCGGGCAATTACGGCGCGAACCAATACAAGCAGACCCAGGTCAAGACGGCCAACCGGGGACAGGTCCTGCTGATGCTGTACGAGGCCGCGATCGCGAACGTCAAAAAAGCGTCGCTCGCGATCGACAAGAAAGATATCGCCGTCAAGGGAATGGCGATCGGAAAAGCCCATGACATCATCAACGAGCTGGTGGCGACCCTCGACTTCAACATCGGGGGCGAGGTTGCCCGGAACCTCGAACGACTGTACAATTTCATGACGGAGCAGTTGGTGAAGGCCAACTTGGAAAACTCCAAGGAAAAGCTCCAGACCGTGCAGAAGCTGCTCGAGACCCTTCTCGAGGGCTGGAAAGGCGCGGTCGAACAGGTGAACAAGAACGGCGGCGCCAGCGCAGGCTGAACCGCCCCGACAGGAGCGGTAAAATCACATGGATGTGGTGAATCTCCTCCAGAGCAGGAACCGGTGCCTTCGGCGCCTGCTTGAGAGCGCCGGCGATTTCGTCGCTAAAGCTGAAAAAGGCGATTTCACGGGCCTTTCGGCCTTTCTCGAGCGGCGCGACTCGACGGTCCGCGCGTTCGAACTCTACGATCGCAGGATCACCGCGCTGCTCGGCGCGCTCACCGACGAAGCCGCTCGCCAGCGGCTCATCGAGCGCCTCCGCCCCGTGCTTGCGGAGCGCGAGGAGCTGGTGCATTCCCTGCTCCGCTCAGACGAACGAAGCTTCCGCCTCATCGAGAACGAG
>JAMPXZ010000142.1 GCA_023700925.1 Oligoflexia bacterium
GCCGAGGTCCGCGGCCGCCAGTAGCTCATAGTAAGGCTGCGGGATCAGCGGATCCTGGCCGTTGAGGTAGATCGGGATGAACACGACGTGGACGCCGCAGTCGCGACCGTTGCGCAGGCCGCGCGGAGCGAGCCGGTTCAGGATGGGATCATGGGCCTCATCGCGCAGCCCGTGGGTGCTGAAATAGTGCTCACCGAGAGCCGAGGTCTGGCCATCCTTGAGCGCGGCCAGCAGCTTCGGCCGGGGACCGGAATGATCCGCCGGGAACATGAGGAAGCTGATCACGCGACGGCCCGTCTCCCGGGCCTCGTCACGCAGATCATCATTGAGCTTGGCGAGCGCATCGAGCGTCACGTCCACGCCCTTGTTGCTGAACTCGTAGCGCCCGGCGCTCATCATGAGCGTCGTTTTGTCGTCCTGATACGTATGCCCCGTCGTCAGGCTGGCGAGCCGCAGGAGATGTTCGCGCGTCTTGCTGATGGAAGCCGCGTCCATATAGCGCGGATCAGGCACGTTGTCGCCGAGGCCGTTCAGCAGGAGGAACTCCGGACGGCGCCGGAAGAAGACCTCGCACTCGTCCGCCGTGATCGAGCTCACCGTCGTGAAGCAGTCGGAGATGCGCGCCGAAACACTCTCGATGGAATGCTTCGCGACGACGCCGTACTGCTGCGCCATGTACTCGGGCTGAAACGAGTCACGATTGGTCAGGTCCTGGTCCCAGCGATGCGAGCAGAGGGTGCGTCCCAGGCTCGTCGCATGGGTCGTGAAGACCGTACCGATCTCCGGGCACTTCTCCTTGAGATAGAGCATCGCGGCGGCGCCGAGCCACTCGTGAGCCTGGACGACCGTCTCGATCCCCTTGTGGAGCAGGTGGAGATTGAAAAGGCGCTCGATCGCCATGCCGGCGGCCTGCGCGAACATCACGGGCTCCAGATAATCGTGGCCACCGGTCAGCGAGTTCAGTCCGAAGCGCTCCCAGTATTCCCCGAGGATCTTGTCTTTCTTCTCGAAGATCGAATCGAACTGCAGGAGCAGCACGCGGGGCTCGCCGGGAATCAGCCAGCGTCCCATCCGAACGCCGATCGGTAGCGACGTCAGGCTGTCGTTCATCTCCGAGTGCCAGATCTCCTCACGGAAAACACTGGCCAGCGACTGGTACCGGCTCGTGTCGGGACCGATCAGGATGTAGTTGTCCCCGTAGATCTCGTGCATCTTGGGGACCTTGGTGGCAAGGACCGTGTGGATCCCGCCCACCATGTTGCACACTTCCCAGGAGACCTCGAACAGCATCCGTTTCTGATTCATGCCACCGCTTCCTTGTGAGGCTTCAATCTTAGTACGGATTGACGGAAATCCGTAAGTACATTCATATAATTTATAAAGGCTTCATAAGGGCTGCTGTACGGACTGAAGTACGCGTGCACGTCACCGTCGGCCATCCATTTGGTGCACATGTAGTAGAAATGATCGGACGTCTGCAGGCGGCGCCACAGATCCAACGCGGCGGGATTGTTGCGCGAGCGGACCTCGGCGGCGATTTCGTAAACCTGCCGGAGGGCGCCTTTCTGCATGTTATTCCCCTGCCACGCGGTGAGGTCGCGATCGACGTCGGCCCACGAGACCGTTCGCCCGAAGGAGATCGGGGCGACGGGCCGGTACCGGTCCAGCACCTCGCTCGGCGTGAGGAAGTTCCAGTCCGGATGGCGGAAGATCTCGCCCGGCATGTGATCGAGAAACTCGAAAATGCCGGTCGACTCCCATTGATGTTCGCCGAACGTCTCGTAGTCCATGAAGAGGTTCACCACCTCGCCATTGCCACTCACCTTATGAACCCAGTTCGCGAACTTGGGGGCAGTGAGCGGGAACTCCGACCAGCCCCGGTTCGAGAAGCGGAACGCGATATCGTCGGAGAGCCGGTAGTTCTTGAGGAGCAGGTTCAGCCCGGGGGTCGTCGACTCGTACACGAAGTTCGGGCTTCTCCAGCCCAGGATATCATCAGCGCCCTCGGCGATCATGCCCTTGTAACCCATCGCCCCCACGACCTGGCCGATGCGATCGTTATAGATCAGCTCGGTATTCCGGAACACGCGCGGCCGCATCCCGAAATGCCGCTGCATCGCCCGGGCGTGCAGCGCCACCTGATCGCGGAACTCCTCTTCGTTATAGACGCCGGCAAGTGAATGATAATACGTCTCGCCGATCAGCTCGACGCTCCCCGTGGCCGCCAGCTCCTTGAAGCTGTCGAGGACCTCCGGCGCGTACTCGGCCATCTGATCGAGGGCGACGCCGCTGATGGCATAAGCCGCCTTGAAGCGCTCCCCGTAACGGTGGATCAGCTTGAGGATGGCGCGGTTCGCGGGGAGATAGCACTTGTGGGCCACCTTCCGCACGATCGCGGCGTTCTTGTCCTTGTCGAAGTACTGATGCTCGCGGCCGATGTTGAAGAACGGATAGTGCCTGAGCCGATACGGCTGATGAACCTGGAAATAATAACATACTGAAGGCATAGTTTCCCCGTTTTCCCCTTCTTAACCCCTGCCCGCCTGGGCATGGAAATTCCCCAAAGTCTTGCCGTAGATCTCGACGGTCTTCGAAGCCGCGGCATCCCAGTGGAGCCGCTTGACCTCTTCGGTGGCCATCGTGCTGATATCGGTGCTGAGCTCCGGATACTTCAGCACGCTGACGATCAGGTTGGAGAGCTGATCGACGTCCCAGAAGTTCACCTTCAGCGCATGACTGAGGACCTCGGAAACGCCCGACTGCTTGGAGATGATGACGGGCGTGTTGTAGGCGATCGCCTCGAGCGGCGAGATGCCGAACGGCTCGGAGACCGACGGCATGACGTAAAGGTCCGCCATCGAGAACATGCGCTCGACGTCCTGACCCTTGAGAAACCCGGTGAACAGGAACTTGTCGCTGATCCCGAGCTCGCTCACCCGCTCCATCATCCGGGGCAGCATATCCCCGGAGCCGGCCATCACGAAGAGCACGTCCGGCACGTGCGGAATCACCCGTGCCGCCGCCTCGACGAAATAATCCGGTCCCTTCTGGAAAGTGACCCGGCCGAGGAACAGGACGATCTTGGAGTTCAGCTGGGTCTCGTTGCGGTAATTCTTCACCGCGCTGCCGGTGTAAACGCCGTTATGCACGACCTGGATCTTGTCGAGCGAGATGCCGTGGCGCCGGTGGATGAGCTCGCGCGTGTAGTAGCTCACGGCGACGATCGTATCCGCGGCCTCCATCGCCATCTTCTCGATCTCCTCGATCCGATGGTTCGCACCCGCGCCCGAGCGGTCATACTCGAGGCTGTGGACGTGGATGATGAGCGGCAGGCCGGTGGTCGCCTTGAGCGCCACGCCGGCCGGGAAGGTCATCCAATCATGCGCATGGATCAGGTCGTAATCGCGATCCTGGATGAGCGCGAGCACCTTGGCGGCGTACCGGCCCACCTCGGCGAAGAGATCCCCGCTATAGTGCTCGCTCACCGAGCCCTCGTGCAGCGAGGCCGCGAGCAGCGACTGCATCACGGGCGGAAGCTTCGAACCTGCGTGCTCGAAGGTCTCCATCAGGGAGCCGTAAACCAGCGTCTCGCCGGTCTCCTCGATCGTCGCCCCCGCGACCTGGCGCTCGATCGCGCGGAGGAGCTTCTGCCGGATCTCGTGCGGAACATCCTTGAGGTAGGGCGACAGGTACGAAGGGATCTCGAAGCGACGGATCCGCTTGGAAGCCTCCTGCACCGCGCCCTGGGCGACCTCGGTCCACTCCGGCTCGACCGCGCCGCCGCCCATCACCCGCCGGAGGATCTCCGTCACGCTCACCTCGCGCAGGACCGGCAGACCGACCTGTTCGGCGGCGACGGACTCCTCCGCGTGCCGGACGTGCGCCTGCACGTTGGCGACGATCTGATTGGCCGAGGGCGCCAGCAGGCGCATATGCGGCGCCCGTTCCTCGCCAAAGAGCCGCGGCACCACGAAATCCATATTGATCCGGAGCCGCCCGAGCGCCGTCGTCAGGCCCTCGCACGCCGTTCCCAAACCACCGCTAATATGAGGGGGGTACTCCCACCCGAGCATCAAGATCTTCATAATTTTTGCAAATACGCGGCCCTGAGCACCTCAGCCACGCTCCAAGCCTGGGCGGGCGTCCCCCCCGGCGAATGCGGAGCCTCTCCGTCAAACACCTCGGAAAGCTGCCCGAGGCACCCTTCGCCTTCCATGTGGGCGGCAAGGCGTTTGAAGATCGGCTCCAGTTCCTGTTTCAGCTTCTCGACACCATCCACCTTGTGGACGGCGTCCGCATAGATCCCGAGCAGCCATGGCCACACGGTACCCTGGTGATAAGCGGCGTCGCGCGACTCCGGCCCGCCCGAGTAACGACCGCGGTACTTCGGATCCGAAGGCGAAAGCGTCCGCAGGCCCACCGGCGTGAGCAGGTCCTTGCGGACCGCGGCCACGACCAGCTCGCTGCGCGAACGGTTCAGCGGCGAGTACGGGAGCGCCACGGCCCAAAGCTGGTTCGGGCGCAGGCTGAAATCGGTCCAGGCCCCGGCCGCCTTGGAATCCCCGCTCACGCAGTCCGCGAGATAACCGTAATCGTCGGACCAGAAGCGCTCCAGGAACGCCTGCTCCGCGCGCTCCGCGAGCGGGCCCCACTCGGCCGCGAACGCGGCATCGTTCACCTTCGCCCACTCGACCGCGAACTGGACGGCGTTGTAGAAAAGCGCGTTGATATCCACGGCAAAACCGGCACGCGGCGTGACGGGCTGGCCGTTGGTGAGCACATCCATCCACGTGGTGGTCCAAGGGCCCGGCTGAACGTAAATGCCGCCATCGTCGGTGACCCTCACCCGCTTGTCCACTCCGTGCCTCAGTCCGTTGAGGATGCGGCAGACGATGGGCATGAAGCCGCTGAAGCCGGTGCGGGTGGCGCGCGCGGCGTGAAGCTGGACCGCACGGATGTAGAGCAACGGAACATCGAGCCCCGTGAGGATCAGCCCCTTGTCCGGGAAATCGCAGACAATCCCGCGGGTCTGGAGCGCCTCGACGATCAGCTCGCCATAGCTTTCGAGGATGCCGCTGGCGCGCTTCACGTCGCCGGTCTCCAGACAGAGACCCGGCAGCGAGATGAAGGTGTCGCGTCCCCAGTGGCCGAACCACGGGTAACCGGCGATGACCGACTGAAAGCCGCCCTTGGTGGAAATCAGAAACTTTTCGCCCGCTGCCTCGAGCTTGCCGATCAGCGTGCGGGGACTGGAATCCTTCGGAAGCCCGACCGGGAGTTCCTCGGCCAGCTGCCCGATACCGGCCTCGAAGGCGAAGGTGGCGTCCTGGGTGAGCTCGATTTCAAATTCCCCCGGCGCATACAGATCCTCGTGAGCCGGATAGCCCCGCTCTTTTTCGGCCGCATGGAAGACGTCGCGAACCCACTCGCCCCGCGAGAGGAACCGCGCATTCGCCCCCCGGACGCGCATCCGGATCCGCGGAAGCTTGTCGTAGAAGCCGAACGAAACCTCGGAAGAGCCCGGGCCCTCGTTCTGAACGGCACCGTTGAGGAAGGGATTTTCACGCGTCAGAGCGTGAATCGGTCGGCACGCGGCAAACGGCCTCAGCCGAAGCCGGAGGGGCTTCTGCACGCCTTTAACGGCATACAAGACGCGGACCGTATCGGTCTTGGAGTCCAGCTGGACGACCCGTTCCAGGCGAAGCCCGTCGATCTCATAGACCCAGCGCGGGTGAGGATTGGAGGTGAACTGCACGAGGTGATTGAAACCCTTGGGCTCCACCCGGTCGCCGAAGTCAAAAGCGTTCAGCATGTAAAGCCGGTCTTCCGACCCGCTGAACTGCAGGTACTCCCCTATATCGACGAGCACGTTGAGGGCTTCGCCATGTCCGGGCTCCCGAACCGTCAGCAGGGAATGATATTTTCTCCGCGGAATCCGATCGACCGAACCCATCGCAAAAGACCCGAACCGGTTGGTCTCCAGCCATTCACACGCGGGATCCACTTTTCTCATAAAGCGTCGATCCTTTCGCAAGGCGCTAAATCAGGTTTTGGGGGGTTGCCAGCCCGGCCGGAAGCGAGGGGCTGACTTAGTTTAAGAAGATGCCTGAGACCCACGCCAAATGCGATAGCAAATATTGTGAAAAGTGATTTGATCGAGCATGTTTTGAGCTGCGTCACAATTCACAACGTGGCGCGACAAAGTAGGCCTTGCCATCATCCCCGAACTAGCTGACCCTATCGGGATGGAACTCTGGCAAGCCGTCGTTCTCGCCATCGTCGAAGGCTTCACTGAATATCTGCCCATTTCCTCGACCGGGCACATCATTATCGCCTCGTCGCTGCTAGGCATCAATGAAGCGAGCTTCACCAAGGACTACACCGTCATGGTGCAGTTCGGCGCAATCCTTTCTGTTCTGGTCCTGTATTGGCGCCGCTTTCTCGCGCCCTTTCAGGCCGACAGCGCCCGGCGGGGCTCCGGCCTGCGTTTCTACCTGAAGCTGATCGTAGCGTTTTTTCCCGCGGCGGCGCTTGGTCTTCTGCTCAAGGACCGGATCGATGCCCTGCTCGGCAACGTGACCGTCGTCGCGGTCGCGCTCATCGTGGGTGGCGTCGTGCTTCTCTTTGCTGAAAAGTGGCTCACCCGCCCCCAGCCGCGCGAGGACATCGATGAGGTGCCCTACTCGCAGGCGGCGCTGATCGGGCTGATCCAGTGCCTGGCCTTCGTGCCCGGAGTGTCCCGCTCCGCGGCCACGATCCTGGGCGGTCTCTCCCAGCGGCTTTCGATGAAAGCCGCCGCCGAGTTCTCCTTCTTCCTCGCCGTGCCGACGCTCACCGGTGCAAGCTTCCTCAAGCTCCTCAAGCTCGCGGGCACGATCGAGCCCGCGCAGCTCCAGGTGCTCCTCGTCGGCAACGCGGTGTCCTTCATCGTCGGCTTGCTCACGATCCGCGGCTTCATCGGCTATCTCAGCCGCGGCGGCTTCCGATGGTTCGGCTGGTACCGCATCACGGTCGGGCTCCTGATCCTGGTCCTCGCGGCGGCAGGTGTGAACCTTTCGGTGCTCTGAAGGTCAAACCCGCTCGACGACCGTGGCGATGCCCTGGCCCATCCCGATGCACATCGTGGCCACGCCCGTCCGCGCCCCCCGCGCCTTCATCAGGTGCAGGAGCGTGGTGAGGATGCGGGCCCCCGAGCACCCGAGCGGATGCCCGAGCGCGATCGCGCCGCCGTTGAGGTTGACCTTCTCCTCGACCTTGTCGAGGATACCCAGATCCTTGAGCACCGGGAGCGACTGCGCGGCAAAAGCCTCGTTGAGCTCGAAGAGGTCGATGTCGTCGATCGAGAGCTTGGCGCGCTTGAGCGCCTTCTGCACCGCCGGGACCGGGCCATAGCCCATGATCGAGGGATCGCAGCCGGCCGACGCCATCGCGCGGACGCGAGCCAGGGGCTCGAGGCCCAGCTCCTTGGCGCGGTCCGCGGACATCACGAGCAGCCCCGCCGCGCCATCGGAGATGGCCGAAGAGTTGCCCGCGGTGATCGTCCCGTTCTTGGGATCGAACGCGGGCTTGAGCTTGGCCAGCCCCTCGTAGCTCGCGTCCTCGCGGATCACCTCATCGAAGTCGAAGTGCCGCAGAAAGCCGTTCTCGTCATGCCCGTCGATCGGCGCGATCTCGTCCTTGAACCGCCCCTGACTGCGCGCCTTGTTCGCCTTCTGATGCGAGCGCAGGGCGAAGTTGTCCTGGCTCTCGCGCGAGATGTTGTGGAGCTTGCCGAGGAGCTCGGCGGTGAGGCCCATGGCCCCGGAGCCCTTGGCGAAGTGCTTGCTGTTGCGGGGATTCAGGTCCACGCCATGGGTCATCGGCACGTGCCCCATGTGCTCCACGCCGCCCACGACGAAGACGTCGCCGTTGCCGGTCATGATCGCCATCGTCGCCGCATGCAACGCGGTCATCGAGGAGCCGCACAACCGGTTCACCGTCTGCGCGCTCGCCGAATGCGGGATCGGCGTCTGGAGCGCGGCGAACCGCGCAATGTTGTAAGCCTGCTCCAGCGTCTGCTGGACGCAGCCCCAGATCACGTCCTCGACCTCGCCGGGGTCGACCTTCGGATTACGCTTGAGGAGCGCGTTGATCACGTGAGCCGAGAGGTCCTCGGCGCGCACGTTGCGGAACATGCCGCCCTTGGAACGGCCCATCGGGGTCCGGACTGCATCAACGATCACGACGTCTTTCATTTCGCTTCTCCTCGGCTGAGGTCGGTGTAGAAACCGGCATTCCTCTTCGCCAGCTCGCGCATCCGAGCGGTGGGTTCATAGAGCTTGCCGAGCGGACCATACTTGTCCGCCATCGCGCAGAGCGCGGGCAGCCCGATCGAATCGGCGTACTTGAGCGCCCCTCCGCGGAACGGCGGGAAGCCCAGGCCGTAGATCAGGCCCATATCGACGTCCATCGGCGTAGCCACGATCGTTTCCTCCAGGCAACGGGCGCACTCGATCAGCATCGGAAGCATCATCCGCTCCACGATCTGCTCGTCCGTCACGGTGACCGCGCCCGTGACCGCCGGCCGGATCACGTCGTAGGCCGCCGGATCGACCTCCTTCTTCGGAGCCCCCTTCTTGTCCGGCGTGTACCTGTAGAAACCCACGCCGTTCTTCTGACCGAAGCGCTTGGCCTCGAACATCAGGTCGACGATCGTTTTTTCGGAATGCCTCATCCGGTCCGGGTACTCGCGCGCCATCACCGCCGTCGCGTGGTGGGCCGTATCCACCCCCACGACGTCAAAGAGGTAGGCCGGCCCCATCGGCCAGCCGAAGCGCTCCATGACCTTGTCGATCCGCTGGAAGTCCACGCCGTCGGCAACCAGCCGGATGAACCCGTCGAAATACGGGAAAAGCACGCGATTGACGAGGAACCCCGCGCAGTCGTTGACCACGACCGGCGTCTTGCCCATCGCCATGGCATAAGCCACGGTCGTCGCTATCGCCTCGTCGCTCGATTTCTTCCCGCGGATCACCTCCACGAGCGGCATCCGATGAACCGGATTGAAAAAGTGCATGCCGCAGAAATTTTCCGGATGCTTGAGCCCCTCGGCGAGGCGGGTGATCGAGATCGTCGAGGTGTTGCTGGCGAGGATCGCGCCCGGCTTGAGCGCGGCCTCGGTTTCGGCGAGCACCGCCTTCTTGACGTTCTCGT
This sequence comes from Oligoflexia bacterium, assembly GCA_023700925.1. Taxonomy (GTDB): domain Bacteria; phylum Bdellovibrionota; class UBA1018; order UBA1018; family UBA1018; genus JAMPXJ01. The sequence goes on from JAMPXZ010000142.1 coordinate 9,193, forward strand.
TCTCCACGACCGCCTCGACGACGAGATCCACTTCCTTGAAGTCGCCCAGCGAAAGCGTCGGCCGGATCTTTCCGATGGTCTGTCCCAGCTGCGCCACGGTCATCTTGCCGCGACTTACCTGCTTCTCGAGCAGCTTGGAGGCCTCCCCCATGCCGAGGTCGAGGGCCTTGGCCTGGATGTCCTTCATCACGATCGGCACGCCTCTCGCCGCGGACTGGTAAGCGACGCCGCCCCCCATGATCCCCGCGCCGAGCACCGCGCTCATCTTCACGGGGCGCGCCGCCTTGGCGACCTTCTTACCCTGCTTCTTGAGGTACTGATCGCCGAGAAACACCGCTACGAGCGAGGCGGCCGTAGGCGTTTTGGCGACCTTGCCGAAAGCC
>JAMPXZ010000143.1 GCA_023700925.1 Oligoflexia bacterium
AATCCACCACCTTGGCGTATCCGACATAAGCACAACCGTCACAGCCTTGGGCGTGTGCATTTGCAGCTCCGCCCAAAACCACCAGCGCAATCAAAAACATCATCTGAGAGTTCATCGTTACCGTCTCCTTGTGTCCAGACTTACCGCATGGAACAAACGGCCACTACTCTCGCGGGCCATCCGGAGCGGGTTTCCGTTACAAATTGTTACAGTGCAAGAAACAGGGCTTCCCAGTCTTCAGAAACGACGATGCCACAAGCCCGTACATTCCGGCAAAACAGCGCTGCCATCCGGAAGGCACTTCAACGGAAACGTCTTCCCGAAAAAGGCCGACGTAAGGGCGTTTGCCTGCGCCGTTGAGTCAAAGCGATAGTCCGTGCGAATCCAGTGCCGGGCGAAACCGCACTCATTCTCAAGATAAGCATAGTATCTTGAAAGCCCTTCGGTCGGTTCGATCGGCGACTCGTGTCCGGTTCCAAGGGTCTCCAAAATAACCGCCGCTCCCGACTTGCGGGTCAAGCGGAACATTTCCCTTACCGCGGAGGAGATCTCCATTTCCCATTTTGTCGGAAACCAGGAGACGCAATGACCGAAGGTCCAGCCGGCAATCGTTAGGTCTGCCGTGGCATCCCTGGCGGGAATCGCGTTGTTTTCTGCTCTGGCAAGGGAAACGTTCTTGATCCTCAGCGCGGAAAGCCTGCGTCGCGCCTGCTCGAGCATCGCTGGGTAACTGTCAAAAGCATGAATGAAGTCCGCCTTGGGTGCGAGCAGTCGCGTGAGACGACCGGTGCCGGCACCGAATTCCACCACAGTTTTCCCTTCCATGGGAAAATGCCGCAGAATAGCGGGCAGAATGTTCCCCTGGTAATCCTCTTTTGAGATCAATTCATCGTCTGAAGTCCGAGCATGACCTTACGCGTGCGATTGTCGGTTTTCAGCTGCGGGTGACAGAACTGGTGGGAGAGTTCAAGCTCAGCCAAAATCGGTCGGCGGAAGACCGGAAGAGGATCATAGCGGGCCTGAAGGCGCGCGGCGACGAGGGGAGCTAGGAGCTGGCTCACTGGATCCAGAAATCGCAGGCCTCCGCGATATCGTCCGCCGCACCGCCAGCCCGAAGGCAATTCGACGCAGCCCGCGATGATTAGATCAACATCCTGATACCTTTGATCAGCGAGCCGACGATGTCCCCCTCTCCTTTGCTGACAAAGGAGAACGGCAGGAGTTTACCCACTGCGGCCCGTATCCGCTGAATGCGCGGGTCGGTGGACGACGCTGCCGAGAAGAGGATCACCGCCTTGATCTCAATGCGTTGGCTCACCACCACGCGGATCAGCTCCTCACCGTTCATCCGTGGCATCTCAAGATCGGTAATCAGAAATGCCGGCCGAAAGCCCGAAAGCAGGAGGCGAAGCGCCCCGCTGCCATCGCAGGCCTCGGTGACAAGGTAGCCCTCCTCCTTGAGGAGGGCGCTCAGCGCCAGGCGGATGGGCTCCTCATCCTCGACCAATAGAATGTGCTCTTTAAGTCCTTCATAAGGCTTCATGGGCAAACCCCCCCGTTCCTTCATACTCCCGCTCTGCGAGACGCGATTCGTTGTGTGAAATGGCTGGTAATTCAGAATCAGGAGATCGGAGGCCGAAGAAGGACGGGCAGCTCGGGCGATTGGGGGACTGTCATGGACATGGTTCCCATGCGTCGGAAGCGAGTGGCGGGAACCACAACTGAAAATGAGGCAACAGGGGCCGCGGAGTGAGAGGGGGCGGATTGACCCAGAGGCGCAGGGATCTCTTTGCTGCTCGGTGCTTTGCGAAGGGGGGCCTCGCTGCCCTTGTCGTAGTCCACGAGAATCAGCTGGCGAACAACACTGATCGCCCTTTCGCGCACGAACGACGAGGTCGAATCGAAGCTGAGCTCGACCAGAATCGTCACGAGACAGAAGATTGCGGTGAAAAGCCTGCCGCGCATGCTGCGAAGAATGTCATGAATCGCGCGCCATTTCAATGAGACGAAGGATGCGTTATATCAAGATCGTAGCGGTGTTCTATCAGCCCGAAGCAGCGGGACATTTCGAGCTCTAGAGCCGCCCGCTATTTCGGAAAATAGGTATTTAGCTGCGCTTCGAACAGATCCCCGACATCGACCGGATGCCGCTGATCGATCATGGCATTATGAATAATGCCGCCCCAGAGCGGCGCGACGAGTAGATGCGGATAACGCGCCAATGCGTCGTCTTTGAGCTCTCCGCGGCTCAGCGCGAGTCGCGCGCAGCTTCGGATGTGCGCGAGCAGGGGCTCGTAGGCACCCTCGCGGTAAACGTCGCCCAGGAAGGGGAACTGCGCTCCCTCGGCCATCACCACGCGCGCGATGGAGGCACGGCCCGTCTTTTCCATTTGGCGCATCACTGGCAGGAGCGTGCGCCGGAGATAGTCCCCCACCCGCTCACCGGGCAGGATGGGCTGGCTTTCGGAGTCGCTGAGCGGATTGCTCACGATATCGCGGACCACGCCGGAGAAAAGCGCTTCTTTCGTTTGAAAGTAGAGGTAAAGCGTTCCCTTGGCGAGGCGAGCGCGCTCGGCGAGGCCGGCCATGGTGGATCCCGCGAAACCGCGCTCCAGAAATTCGTCCACGGCGGCCCGAACGATGGCATTGCGTGTGCGCGCGGTTTTTTTCGGGCTCGGCCCGCGGGTTCTGGAGGGCAGCCCGGTTTTCGCCACTATCGCGGCTTTTCGGGGAATCTTGCGCCTTGACTCTAAAGTGACCATGTGGTCATTTATGGTGGTCCTTTCAGCTCCTTGTCAAGGATCAAGCTTCTGCTCGCGCCGGTGCTCGGTCTGAACTTGCGGGTTCGCGAAATTTTTGCGAGCCTCGAAATCTGAGGATGAAGCCTATGATTTCCGTGCAACGATCCACCCAAACCAAACCTCGTCCGTCCGATGATCAGCTGGGCTTCGGGCAGTACTTCACCGATCACATGTTCGTGATGAATTACGAGGAAGGTAAGGGCTGGGACGCCGGCCGGGTTATTCCCTACGGTCCCCTCGCGATCGATCCCGCGGCGAGCGTGTTGCATTATGGTCAGGCGCTCTTTGAAGGCATGAAAGCCTTCCCACAGAAGGACGGCAGTATCTCGGTCTTTCGTCCCGAGTTCAACGTGCAGCGCCTGCGCAATGGCGCCGAGCGGCTTTGTCTTCCGCAGCCGCCCGTTGAGGGCTTCCTCGCGGGCATCAAGGCCCTGCTGAAGGCTGATTCGAGCTGGATGCCCAAGACCCGCGGCACCGCCATGTATCTTCGCCCGACGCTTATCGGAACCGAAGGGTTCCTCGGCGTGCGCCCGTCGCGCCAGGCAATGTTCTTCGTGATTCTTTCGCCGGTCGGCCAGTACTACAAAAAGGGCCTGGAGTCCGTGCCGATCTGGATCGAGCAGGACGATGTGCGCGCGTGCCCGGGCGGGCTCGGCGCCGTCAAGGCCGGCGCGAACTATGCGGCCAGCCTGCGGGCGGCCCAGCGAGCCAAGGAAAAAGGCTATGCCCAGGTGCTGTGGACCGACGTGACTCACAAGCAGGTCGAGGAGGTCGGCACGATGAACCTCTTCTTCAGGATCAAGGACACGGTACTGACGCCGGCCCTGAACGGCTCCATTCTGGAAGGCGGAACCCGCCGCTGCTGCCTGGAGCTCCTGCGTGAAAAAGGTATTCGAGTCGAAGAGCGCCCGATCTCGCTCGCCGAGATCCGCGCCGCCTGGAAGAGTGGCGAGCTCGAAGAGACCTTCGGCACCGGCACCGCCGCGGTGGTGACTCCGGTCAGTGTGCTCGCCGGCGAGAACGAGATCTGGGAGATGAAGAAAGGCTTCGGCCCCACCGCCCGGATGCTCTTCGACGAGATCACGTCGATCCAGTACGGCGAGACGCCGGACCGGTTCCACTGGCTGCAGAAAATCTGAGGCAATTCGCTATCGGACCCGGACTCCGGCGGTCGTCGTAGGAGCGGAACAGCTTGCCGGCGAAGCGCACAGCTTGCAGGGCACGCCGGGAACCGGAGCCGGAGTCGCGCCATTTCTCCTCAGGATCGAGTCATTGCTGGCCGCGGTCATGCTGTAGGCCGGGCTCACCGCCGACGTGTTCTTGAACCGGTCCTTGAGATACACCCAGCCTGTGTAAGTATAGCCCAGCTGTTCGTATCCCTTGATCCTGGCGTTGGTGAAATGCCAGCAGGAGCCTTTCGGGAACTGATCCTCCAGATCGTCCCAGTTGCTGTTCACGTACAGATCCGCGATGCTCGAATAGGTGAAATCATCCTCGCAAGCGAAGATTGTCGCGCGTGACGAGGGGCGACTCGCCGGCTCGGTCGGATCCGAGAGGGCCTCATGCACGCATTCCACGACGGCGCGCGGATGCTTGTAATTCGCGTTCGTTGAGTCGAGATACGAGGTCCCCGTCAGGTCCTTCGGCGAATTGAGCGTCGCTTCCGGGAACGGGCCCGTCACCTCGCCGGAGATGTTGACCTCCACCTGGAAGCAGGGCGTCCCCCGCGCCTCGCGGATCCTGGCGGTGCCGGTTCCGTCGGTATAAGCCCTTCTCGGGAAATCCGAGCTGACATAAATCCATCCCGTGTAGTCGTTAGGATTGATGCAGGTGAGGCCGCCGCCGCTCGGCGCCGTGCTTGTGGAGCCGCAGCTGGGGCTCCCGTTATTGTTGTTCACGTTGTACGCGTTGACCAGGCTCGAGAGGTTCGCGTTGTAGAGCTTGATGTTCCGGACATAGATGCAATGACCGGGGCGTCCCTGTTTGGCCCCGGCCGAATCCTTGGCGTTCGCGCAGTCCTTCCACGAATCCTTGGTCGGGTGGTTATTGCACCGGGAGACCGTGGCAAGATAATCGCTCTTCTTCGCGAAGCTCGCCCCGGCACTCAGCGAGAATGCGGCGATGGAATCCAGATTTTCGTAATACTCGAGCAGCGTGCTGCCTTCGGAGAGGGTCGAGACCTGAACCCCTTTGTGGCAGATTCTCCGCACGGTCGAGGTAGGGCCGCTTGGTCCGTAGTAGATCACCTCCCAGCGATGCGTCGTCGGATTCCAGGCGCACCGGTTTCCGCTTTGGTTGGCGGTATAGGTACGGCAGTTAAACGTGGACACGACCTGGGAGCTCTGCGCCTGGTAGTAGCACTGGGAGACGCGATAACCGTCGATATAGGCGGTTGCGCCTGAACCGGACGCCAGCGTTCCGTCCATGGGGATGTAGTCCGGATTTTCGTTCGCGGCCAGCATGATGTCCTGGGTCATGTTGCAGCGCGGGCTTGGCATCTGCCGCCCCGGCTGAGTCGCTTCGAGCCAGACGCCCCCCAGGTCGGTGCAAACGCTTTTTGGCTCGATCATGGCGGGCTTTTCCCAGCAGTCCAGTATTTCCTTCTTAGTGGTCGGATTGGCGGGATCCGGTCCCACCCTGAAATACAGCGGAATGGTCTCCGTTAAAATGGGAGCGCCGATACCGGCCCCGGTGCGCTTGAAGGTCAGCTTCAGGCTTGCGAGATACTCGTCGGCCTGCACGGGCGGCTTAACGATCAGCTTGATCGTATCCAGCGCGAGGCCCGGAACAACCGCCGTGCCGGGCGACAGGGTGGCGCCCAACGTGTCTGTGGTGATCGAGCCCAGATCAAATTCGACGGCGGAAGGCAGAGTCGTTGTTGGGAGCGCGGAGATCGAAAAATCAGGGGCATTGGGAGTCCCGACCGAAAAAACCTTCTTGCAGCCGGCGGAGGTGGCCATCATCAGGCGAACCTGTCCCGCGGTTGTCTGCACCTCGCTCTTGAGGGAGATCCCCCTTTGTGCATTCATGTTATGCGTGAGGAGCGACGCGGTGCCCAGGGCGACGATTCCCAGCAGGCCAACGACCACCAAAAGCTCGACAAGACTGAAGCCCTTTTTCATAGAGCTTGATTGTCTCACGGCCCCCCCGTCAGCAAAAGTCCCGGCCTTTGCTTTTGAATCGTCAAAATACCCACGCTTGCGCAACGGAGGCGAGCGTCTATTCTTGGAATATTACAAAACGCAGTAATCACTTTCCGAGAGGGGAAACATGAAAGCCTTTGCCGCATCGTTCGTTGTTTTGAGTTTGATCGTCTCTTTCGCCGGCTTTACGCCGTCAGCTCGCGCTGAAGGCGTACCGGCGGCGAAAGTCGCGGTTCGCCTGGGTGATGTGAATATCGTGAACGCCAAGAACGTCGACTTCGCGACGGTCGCCACGACCCTGATCAAGGGCAGCTCGACCGCCGACCTGCTTGTCGACATCAACCTGGTCTGCGGCCTGTTCACCGGCACCACGGTCCGCACCAAGGATGGCGTCTCCGATACCAGCTCCGCGGAAGCCGCTGTCTACGCGCGCGTATTGATCGACGGCAAGATGGCCGCTCCGGGCGAAATCCCGCTGTGCAAGCGTTCGCAGACCCTGAGCGCGACGCTTCAGGGCATCATCAGCGAGTGTAAAGACGCCAACGGCGACGGCACCCTCACGATGGCCACCGAGTGCACGACCACTCCCGAGGAGATCTCGCTCGTGCTCGACACGACGAGCGCTCACGGCTTCCTGTGGGCCATGGAAAACGTCGGCTCCGGCGTTCACAAGGTCGAGCTTCAGGTCAAGGTGGGCACCAAGGGCGCCGCTCAGCTGGGCTCCTTCAGCGGCTATGCCTCGGTCGGCCAGACCTCCTTCAAGGTCGAGCGCGGCAACCTGAAGGGTAACGAGCTTCTGTTCTGATTTGATCGGTTTTGAGGCGACCTTTCGGCACCAAAGCCGGGGGGTCGCCTTTTTTATTTTTTAGTTTCGAGCACTTCTGACCGAGCCTCCCCCCTTCCCTTCCCGGCGTTCCACACGCATTTTTGCGAATACAACCCCACGGCGTGCCCTGGCAGGCCATTGGGCTCGGCGAACCCCTGTGGTAAGGTGGAGCAAACCTTACATCCCGGAGATCAGCTATGCTGAACAGCCTGATTGCCAAGTCTCTGCCCATGGTTCCGAAACCGATCGTGCACTGGGCGTCGAAGAAGTACGTCGCGGGCGAAAGATTGGAAGATGCGGTCCAGATGGTGCGAACGCTCAACGGCAGCGGCGCGACGGCGACGATGGATCTCCTGGGCGAGTTCGTCACCGAGCGCGCGCAGGCCGTGGACTGCACGAAGGTGTGCGGTCAGATTCTCGATGCGATCGCGCAGAACCGGCTTCGCTCGGGCCTTTCGGTTAAGCTCACCTCCCTCGGGCTTGATGTGGAAGACGAGTTCTGCTACGCCAATGTGCGGTCGCTGATGATGAAGGCCCGGGAGCAGGGCCTTTTCGTCCGGATCGACATGGAGAACTCGCCGTATACGACGCGGACGTTGGCGATGTATCGCCGGCTGCGCGAGGAAGGCTTCGACAACACGGGCGTGGTGATTCAGGCTTACATGCGCCGAAGCGAGCAGGACCTTCGGGACCTGGCGCCGCTGAGGGCGCCGGTCCGCCTTTGTAAGGGCATCTACCGCGAGGATGCGGTGATCGCCTTCAAGGGGCGCGAGGAGATTCGCGAAAACTACAAGCGTCTTCTGGTTCAGCTTTTCGAGAGCGGCATGCAGCCGGCGATCGCCACCCATGACGACCCGCTGATCGACTTCGCGCGCGATTACATCGCAAAAAATGGCATCGCGAAGGACCGATACGAATTTCAGATGCTTCTTGGCGTGCGCGAGTCCAAGCGGGACGAGCTCATTCGTGAGGGACACAACGTGCGGATTTATGTTCCCTTCGGCGATCAGTGGTACAACTACTCGCTGCGCCGCCTGAAGGAGAACCCGGATATGGCCGGCCACATCATGAAGGCGTTTTTCCTGCGCGAGTAGTCGCGAGAGCCGTCACGCGCAACCGCAGCCGCAGCCGCCCGTGAAGTCCTCGCTGTTGGCGTTGCGGATCGTTTCGATCCCCTCGCGGCCGATGAAGCCGGCGATCACGAGCGCCGCGGCGGCATCCGCCCAGCCGAGTACGGGGGCGAAGTGGTAGATCGCGCTCCCGATCAGAAGCACCACCGAAAGCTGGATGCAGGCGAGCGAGCAGGCGGCGTCCTGCGCGACGGTGCGGCTATTGAGAGCAAGCGAGGCGGCCTTTTTCGCGCGCCAGAGATAAAACATGAAGCTCAGGCTCAGGAGCGAGATGGCGATGCCGGGGAGCGTGGTCTCCGGATGGAGGCCATGGATAAGATTCCAAAGCGAGACGCCGGTCGTGAAAGCGGCGAGAAGGATAAACAGGGTTCCGATCGCGCGCGTGGCGGCGCGCTCCTTGGCAAGGGCCAGCGCCTGGCCCATTCCGGTTTCGCCCCGGAAGCGCCAAAGCACGACGATAGCCGAGGTCACCTCAATCAGGCTGTCCACGCCGAAGCCGGCCAGCGCGATCGACTCCTCTTCGATCCCGAACCACAGCGAGACGACGCCCTCCGCGACGTTGTAGACGATCGTGAACCATGACAGCCAGATTACGCGGCGAATCCACTTGGCTGTCGTCATTTCGCGAAGATCACGCTGACGTTGTTCGCGAAGTAGCGAAGCCAGTCATATTCTTTGGTCACGATCCGCCGGGTGTAAGGCGCCTCGTCCGGCTCCGGACCCAGGTTCTCGCGGTCGTAATCGTAGATCGGCCCGTTCGCATCCGGATAGATGGAGTCACGGATGTAGAAAACGCCGCGTGAAGACGTGCAGCCGCCGCCGCGCGCGTAGGCGTCCTCGATCTTGGCCCGCGCCTCGTCGGCTCGCTGCGCGCGGATGGTGTAGTAGTCGCGCTCCCCCGGCGTTTGCGCCTCGTCGCGCGCCCGCTCGAGCTCCGCAACGCGCGCGGCGATTCGGGTGCGGAAGCGCTCGGTGTAAGCGCAGGCGCCGTTGTCGAGCTCGTCGTTGAAGCCGATGACGAAGACGGAGTGCCAGTAGGCGTTGTGGTTATAGATGACCTGAACGGGAGCTTTGCGCGTGAGCAGCGCCTGCTTCACCCGGTCCACGATATCCTGGGGCGCGACACCGATGTTCCACTGATTGCGTGACGGGTCGGCGAAGATCACCTCGCGGTCGAACTCCGGCAGCGCTACCCAGCCATCGGAGATCGCGGCCCGGCCATCGTACCAGTTCAGATCCACGCCGTAGCTCGCGCCCGGGGTGCCCGCGGCGGCCGGTCGCAGGTCGTTGTCGCTCACCGTTCCGGTGAACCAGCCCTTGGCAAAAGGATAGAAGACGTTTTGCACGCTTTTTTGCCCGTTGCGATTGAACGAAAAAATCGTGTCGGTTCGCCAGTTCGGAAGCGCGGAGTCGTCCTCTTCGATCTGATTGAGGTTCATGAGGTACCGTTCGCTGAGGTCGAGCGGACCATTGGGCGTACGGGGGAGCTCGGGATTCAGGCGCGCGAGCCACCATTCGGCCACGCCCGTGAGCGACATGTACAGACAGCTCCCGGCGTCCTCCTGATCCGGCGACGCGAGCACGTAGGGAACTAGCTCATCGTAGCCACCGAGACGCTCGTCATTGGTCTGAAGCGTGCGTATG
>JAMPXZ010000144.1 GCA_023700925.1 Oligoflexia bacterium
AACCAGCTTCCCTTCCCGGATCGTGATCTTCTCGCCCCGGGAAGGTGCCGTCAGCTTCGAAAAACGAGGTGCTTCCATGATATTCCCTCGAGCATAGGGCCGATACTGGCGCCCAGGTTCGAGGGGACTAAATCAAAGTCAGGCCCCCGGGGTCAAGGTTCTCGTACGACGCGGCGGGTCCCGCCGGGGTCATCCGCTTGAAGCGAGAGCCTCACGTTCACGACGCTTTCGAGATCCTGCGCGTCATGGGTGACCAGCAGCAGCGGGACCGGCCAGAGCTGGTGAAGATCCACCAGCTCCCGGCGCAGCGCCTGGCGGAGCTCGGCGTCCAAAGCGGAGAACGGCTCATCGAGAAGGAGCAGTCGAGGGGACCAGATCACGGCTCGCACGAAAGCCACTCTCTGCGCCTCGCCGCCCGACAGGTGCCCGACCGGAGCCAGACGATGCTGCTCAAGGCCCACCTTCTTGAGCCAGGGCAGCGCTTTGGCCTCGCGCTCCTGGGCGGAAAGCCCCCGCATGCGAAGACCGAAGGTGACGTTGTCGAGAACGTTGAGAGACGGAAAAAGCGCCTGGTCCTGAAAGATGAAACCGATCCCGCGCTCCTGCGGCGGCAGCCCAGTGATGTCCCGGCCGTTCAGCCAGATGCGCCCCTCATCGGGTGCTTCAAGACCAGCGAGGATTCTCAGGAGCGTCGTCTTGCCGCTGCCGCTTCTTCCGACGAGCCCGGCGCGCTCACCGGCGGCGAGAGTGAACTCGGCGTGGAGCGTAAACGTGCCAACGTTCCTTTGAAGTCCTTCGACCTTCAGGGCGGATTCGGAAATCAGGGTCACGCGGACCTCCTGTGCAACGAGAATAATGGCAACACGTGCGGAACTGAAGGTTAATTTCCCTGGAACACCAAACTCCGCTAACATGGAAGTATGGGGTTCCGCGTGAACCGGGCTCTCTTATTTCTGCTACCGGGACTGCTCTGCCTGGCTGAGGCGCGAGCTGCGTCGAGCACCGCCCTGACGCTGGGCGAGCTGGCGGAGACCTTGAGCACCCACGCCCTCTTCGAACTCGACCAGGACCGCGAGGGCCAGCTACCCGTGCTCGGGGTCGACCAGGTTTTCATCGACGATGAAGGAACGAGGGAGGTCTACGTCAAGCTCGACCTCTCGCCCCGGGGAGCGCCGAAAGAAGAGGTCCTGCCGATCGAGGGCGGAGTGGTTTTCCATCGTCCTGAGCGATCCGGCAAGATCACCGCATTCTTCCTTCGCGGATTCTCCGAGGACGAGAGCAAAGGGATCCTCGAGACGCTGCGCACGCCCCATCCGGGCTCGGGCGGAGCCGCGGCGGCTATACGCAGGATGTGGAACCGGCTCCTTCCTTCCGCCCATGCCGAGATGCTCGGGTGCAACTCGCAGTATCCAATTTCCCCCGTTATTTCGGCCTATCGCTCCTCCCTGGATGCGACGAGTACGCTCGCCGGCGCCTCGCGCGGACGGCTGCTGCGCCTTGCCTGGCCGTGCATCAAGAGCGCCCTCATCGGCGCGGCGCGGGGAGCCGGACAAGGCGCGACCGTGCTCTTTGATGTCGTAAAAGACCCTTCCGGCTACTGGAAGAACGTCCGGCGGACCGCGCAGTCTCTCTACCGGCTCATCACTGATTTCGAGACAGAAGCGGACGGGATCTTCGAAGGCTTTCGCGCGCTCGAAAGCACCGACAAGGCACAGCTCCTCTGTGGCTTCTTCGCGGAAGTGGGAACCCAGCTTCTCGTCACCGTTCTGACTCACGGAGCCGGCACTGCCCTGCTCATTCAGAAGCTAGTGAGCTACCTCCGCCACACCCAGCTCTTCAGCAAAGCCACCCTAGCGGCGGGCAAGCTCGTCGCTCCCGCCCGGGCCTTGCGCTTCAGACCGGGCTTGCGGCACGTCGACGACGTGGCGCGGTTCAGGGATTGGGCCAAAGGCCATTACGCGCAGCTTTGGGCCAAGGATCTGCCGTCGTCCACGGCAAAGGCGCTCGATGACTTCAACGATGGGAAAAAACTCGCCTCGGGTCTGATCTACGGAGATTCGGTCAAGTCGCTCTCCCTTCGCGGCAAATCGCCCGCGCAACTCGAGGCGGAGCTTCTCGGTCGCGGCTTCACCAAGCACCACTCGCTCGTGCATTCGCTCGACCTGAAAAAAGGGGTGCGCGATCCAAGCGGCAAGCTCATTCCCATGGATGTGTACACGCACCCTGACGGCGGCATGGTTCGCATCAAGCCGCGCGGGGACGCCACGAGCCGCTACCGCCCGCAGCCCCACGCCAGCAAATCCGTGCGCTATCCGCCCGAGGCCTCCTACGCGGATTTCCGCTTCGAGGCGTTCAAGGTCGATGACCTCGGTCTCGCGCTTCCCTCCTCGGCCAAAGCCATGGAGGCGCCGTTTCCCGCCCAAACCGATGCGACGCGCGCGTTCGTCCAGAGCTGGGCCGATGACGTCCACACGAATCTGATTCCGGCGCAATGACGCTCAGACGGCCCGCCGTCCCTCGCGGGAAAAGCAGCGCCGCCACGGCCTGCGCCTCTTCGAAGCGGTATTGCGCCATCCAGCGCGATACCAGTAACGGCAGCGGAATCAGCTCCTCACTGTGCACAAGCGCATGCCAGAATCCAGTTTCGAGATATTGATATCAACGTTAGTATATTCCTGACATGATCGAACGAACGGCTAAAGAGATGCTCCTGACGCTCACACTCCTATTCCTACATTTTACCACCACCGGATGCTCGCGCAGAGCCACGGGAGTGGCCGCGGATTTCCAGGGGCTTCGCTATTTCGGCTATTATGCCGACGCTTTCGCCGGGATGACGCCGATAACGCCGGAGGTACTCGGACACATCAATGTCTCGTGGATCGGAGGAGACGCCGCGGACCCGGCCTCAATCGTAGCCGCACTGGATTACACCAAGAATCACGATCTGAAAGCCGCGATATCAATGCCACCTAGTATATTCTTTGACGGCAACCTGACCCTTGCCGAGCACTACCAGGAAAACTGGAACACGTTCGCGGAGCAGATCCAGCCGTACCTCGAGAACATCCTGTTTCTTTATCCCGTGGAAGAACCCTTTTCGCAGGGCAATGTCGCCTACGGCGTTCCAGCAGCGGTCATGAAGAACCAGCTCGAAACCGTGGCCTCGGTGATCAAGGCGACCTTTCCCTCCATAACCCTGGCACTCACCTATTCCTTCGTGGACTTCGCCCCGCGGAATTCAGCGTTCGCAGACCTGCCCAACCCTCTCCCTGCTGGCTTCGATTGGTTCGGCTTTGACTGCTACGGATCGTGGTACAGCTGCGGGAACCAGATCGTCTTTCAGACGGTCCATTCAATTCCCTGGTACGTAAACCAGATCAAGTCTCGACTCAGTGCGGAGCAAAAGATCTTCCTGTTTGCCGACGGTTTTGTCAGCGAGGCCAACCCGCCAAGTCCCGCCCATGACCTCCTGGAGGCAGGGTTACGACTCGAACTGGCCGAGAGATATTACCAGCTCGCCGCCTCCGATTCCGCTGTCATCGGTTTATTCGGTTTCCTCTTCCAGGATGATTACATCGAAGGCTCGGAACGTTTTCTGGGAATCCGCCACTGGCCCGAACTTCAAAAGAAGTACCGGCAAATCGGAATGACCATTACGGGAAAATAGCCGCGATCGCGTCCGTCCGCTGCATCCAGTCGCACCTCACGCCCGCCGCCCCGGCGCGCGAAGCCCCCGCAGCAGAATGATGGCCATCATCGACAGACTGAAAAGCAGCGCCGCCACGGCCTGCGCCTCTTCGAAGCGGTATTGCGCCATCCAGCGCGATACCAATAACGGCAGCGGAATCAGCTCCTCACTGTAAAACAAACTCACCGCCGCGACCTCCGAGATCGAGGCCGCCACAACGAGTCCGAGCGCGCTCGCCACGGGACCGCGCCAGCGCGGCCAGTCCACGAGCCAGAAAGCGCGCCACGGGGAGGCGCCCAGCGTGAGCGCCGCCTCGAGTCTCCGGCGCGGCATCGCCTGCGTCAGGGGCCAGAGCGCCCGGAACGCGAGTGGGAAAAAAAGCGTGATCTGAAGCGCGGCCATCGCGAGGAGACTGCCCGCGAACGGATCGATCCACCTGCCATAGGCGAGCCAGAGCCCGAGTCCCAGGACCAGGGCGGACATCCCGCCCGGCAGCAGAACCACCGCGCCCGCCCCGGCGGCCAGGAGTCCGCGCCGGTCTCCGAGCGCGCGCAGCTGGGCCAGCCCCAGCAGGGCCAGAATCGCGAGTAGGAGCGCGCCCGCGCCCGTGACGAGCGCGAGCCGCGCGGAAATCCAAAGCGGCGCCTGAATCTCCGTGCGAAACGCCTCGCTCGCCGCGCCCGGGAGCGCCCCGGCAAAGACACTGAGATACGGAAGCGTGAAAACCGCGCACGCCGCGAGCGCCCACGCCGTCGTGAGGCGGAAGCGCCGCGGATACCCGTCGTCGCCCGACTCGGCCGCCGTGAGCTCCCCGCTCCGCACCCGCCGCTGAAAAAAAAGCACCGCCGCCCAGGGCAGAAGCGTCAGCGCCAGCTCCCATACCGCGCACGCGACCGCACCGGCGAGATCGAGCGTGCCGAACCGGATCCTGCCGTACAGGGATGTCTCAAGCGTCTGTACGGGAGGACCCCCGCCCAGCACCAGCACAAGGGCAAAGCTCATCACGCAGTACGAGAGCGTCTGCGCCGCCGCACTGAAGAAAGCCCAGCGCACCTCCGGCCAGAGCACGAAGCGGAAGAGCGACCAGCGCCCGGCGCCCAGCGTTTCGCCCGCCTCGACCTGCCGTCCGGGGATCCGCCGCCGTGCCTGCGCGACCAGCAGCGCGATCCAAGGCGCATTGAAAAAGACATGGGCCAGGATCACGCCACGCAGGCTGTAGATCCATTCCGACAACCCTTCCGCGGGCAGTCCGAGCTTCTGGAGCAGCGCCGCGAGCAGTCCCGAGCGCCCGAGCAGCACCACCCAGCTCATCGCGGCCACGATCGAAGGAACGCCGAAGGGCAGAGCCAAGACCGCCTCGCTCCAACGCGCCCAGCGCCCCTGAAGCGTGCCGATCCAAAGTCCTAGGGGCAGGCCCACGAGCGCCGAAACGAGAGCACTCACCACCGCCTGTCCCGCCGTCACCCGCGCCACGGCAAGCACACCCGGGTCCCAAAGAAGGTCCAGGCGCTCCAGCCGCCCGAGGACCGCCATGAGCGGCAAACCGACGAGCGCCGTCCAAAAAGCTCCGATCGCGGCGAGACCGCCCCAGCCAGCCCAGCCAGGCACTCTGAGCGCGCCTTCGCTCCGCGCCGCACCTGAATTCCGCCCCGCTCCCATACTCAACGCGCTCCCTCGACCAGCCGCTGCCAGTCGTTAAGCAGCTTCTGCGATTGGTCCGCAGCCGACGGCAGGCGCACGACCTTCGTCGGGCGTGGCAGCTTCTCGAACGCCGGAGGCAGCGGCGTCCCTTCGATCACCGGAAGCATCCAGTTGTGCGCCGGAACGAGGCGCTGCACCTCGGGCGTAAGAAGGAATTCCAGGAACGCCCTGCGAAGCTCGGCCTGCCGAGCCGAAAGAGGCGCGCCCTTCACGAGCGCGGCGCCTTCGATCTGCAGCGGCTGGCCCTCTTCGAAGAGCAGGGCCTGGTACCGTCCCGAGCGGTCGCCCTTCTCCACATGGTAAGCCTGGCTGCTCGTATAGCTCCAGACGAGCGGGGCCTGCTTGCGCAGGAAAAGTCCGTAAGACTGCGTCCAACCCGGCGCGAGCGTCAGCCATTGGCCGCGCAATCCCGCGACGAGATCCTTGCCACCCACCTCATTCGCATAAAGAAGGAATGCGAGGCCGGGCGTCGAGGTGCGCGGATCCTGCAGGATGAAGTTGCGCCGCCACTTCGGTTCCAGGAGCTGTCGAAGCGAGCGTGGCGCCTCGAGCTTGAGATCGCTCAGGAGCTGCCGATCCGCGATGAACGCGAAGATCCCGTAGTCGAACGGGAGAAAGCCCTCGCCCACGCGCGCTTCCTTTTTGATACGCTCGTACCCTCGCGGCCGCCACACGCCCCAGCCCTCGAGCCACGGCCGTGCCCGCCCCCAGAGCTGCTCATCAAGCCCGAGAACGAGGTGCGCCGTCGGTCGCCCGCGCTCGGCATCGAGCTGCAGGCGCGTGAGCAGCTGCCCCCCGTCGCCGGAGGAGAGAGCGCGCACCCGGCAGCCGTGCTTCTTCTCGAAAAGCGGGAAAATCTCGGGGCCCAGGCCTCCGCGCGCGACGAAGCTGTCGTAGGTGTAGATGACGAGCTCCGGGACCGAAACGGTTGCCGGAGTGGTCAAGGGTTCGGCCGCCCCACCGATGCCGGTGAGCTGCAAGAAAAGAAGGAGGCCTGAAATCGTCCTGACGGAAAAAAACCTGGAGCGGAAGGTCACCGGAGTTCGGGGTTCTTGCTGCTGCCGCCCTTGGGTTTCACGTCGGTCTTGCCTTCAGCCTTGCCCTCGGACTTCTCGCTTTTGTCGGCGAGGAACTCCTCGCCACGGGCATCGGCTTTGGGCTTGAGCAGGCGAAGCTTGTTGGCCCGGTCGTCGGCGTCCGTCTCGAAGCGCCAGAGGATCTCGCAGTTCTGAAGGTGGGTGGTGGTCTCTTCCTGCGCGGAGCGGATATGGATGATCCCGTTTTCGTAAAGGGTGACCTCGGCGTTGTCGACATAGGTTCCTTCTTCTCCGGGATAGAAGAAGATCACTCTCATTGCCGCGCCTTTTCTGATGATCCTCACCTCGTTACCTCCCGCATCGCCCACGGAGCCCCCCACCCCTTTACCAACTCTGCCGAAAAAACGCCTTACCATACTCAACTTCCTCTCTGTTGCGCCGCGAGGTCCGAGACCGCGTCCGCGTCAGCGCGCCGCCGCGGCCGGACCTTCTTGGACCTGGCCAGCATGGCGCCGCTCGCGCACCGGCTACGCTGTCATAAACGCAGCGGGCTGTCCACGCAAGGATCATTAAACTTCTTTATCCCGAAAAAGACAGGAATATTAGCGTTTTTCTCGCTCGCTCGCTTGCCGGGCGGGTCGATCTTGCGGCCCGCTGGACCGTGAAGAGAAGTTGCGTCAGCCTTGCAGAAAGGCTACATCCTAGCCATGCGCGCCACTGCTGCACCGGCCGATCTCTTCGACGAGATCGCTCGACTCAAAAAGGAAAAGAACGCGGTTATCCTGGCTCACTATTATCAGGAGCCGGATATCCAGGACATCGCCGATCACGTGGGCGACAGCCTGGAACTCGCGCGGGCGGCCCAGGCGACGCGGGCCGAGCTGATCGTTTTCGCGGGCGTCCACTTCATGGCCGAGGGCGCCAAGATCCTCAACCCCACGCGCAAGGTGCTGATGCCGGACCTGCGCGCGGGCTGCTCCCTCTCGGATAGCTGTCCGCCCGGCGCGTTCGCGCAATTTCGCGCGAAGCACCCGGATCATTTCGTCGTCTCCTACATCAACTGCTCGGCCGCCATCAAAGCGCAAAGCGACGTGATCTGCACCAGCTCGAACGCGGTCAGGATCGTCGAACGCGTCCCGCGGGACCGACCGATCCTCTTCGCGCCCGACCGCAACCTCGGTGCCTACGTCGCCAAGCAGACCGGCCGCGAGCTGCTGCTGTGGCAGGGCGCCTGTATCGTCCACGAGACGTTCTCAGAGCGCAAGCTCGCCACGCTCCTGGTCGAGCACCCCGACGCTGAGGTGATCGCGCATCCGGAGTGCGAGGCGTCGCTGCTCCAGAAAGCCCACTTCATCGGGAGCACCTCGGCGCTCCTGAAGTACGCCGAGTCCAGCCCGAAGCACACCTTCATCGTCGCCACGGAAGAGGGCATCCTCCATCAGATGCGCAAGCGCGCGCCTGGCAAGCAATTCATCCCCGCGCCGCCGAACCAGAACTGCAGCTGCAACGAGTGCCCCTTCATGAAGCTCAACACCCTCGAGAAGATCCACCTCTGCCTGCGCGACGAGACGCCGGAGATCCGGATGCCCGAGGAGCTGAGAATCAAGGCGTTGGAGCCGCTTCAACGAATGCTGGACTGGTCGAAGTAAGTCGCGCCTCGCAAAGCTCTCCGACCGCTCCCTCGATCCGCAGCGCCAGCTCCTCGATCGCCGGCTCGGAACGTGAGGCGAGCAGCGCCCGAAGCCACGCCTCCGGAGGGCAGCTCGCGAAACCGGGGAGCAGGGTCTCATCCTCCGCCGCGGCATCGTCGAGCACGGCTTCGCCCACGCGAAGCGCGGCCTGGGCCGAAAGCCTCCCGGCTCTCCACTCCATCAGCGCCACATCAAAAGCGGTAAAAAAGGACTCCTGCCCCTCGGGCAGCGCCAGGCCCTTCACCTGCCGGATATAGATCGCCGAAACGCGTCCGGGATAACGCTCGGAGAGGCGCTCATAAACCAGCGGATCGAGTTCGGTGTCATCGCCGACCAGGATAAAGTCGCTCTCGGGATCGGCGGAGAAGATCCCTTCGAGCTTTGCGGCTTTATATTCGTCGATCCCCGGGCGCGCGAGATAGTCCCGGGTATGAAGATCGAAATCGGGGAAACCCTGCCGCCCGAGAAACCGGCGCAGCTGCCCTCGGAGAAATCTCGGGGAGCCACTGACGAAGTCGAGCCCGGAAGGCTCGAGCTCGCGATAAAGAGTCGCCATTCCGGCGAAGGCGTGCAGATGAATCGTGCCGCGAACAAGAGAACTCGCGTGGCCCACGTGAGTGACCTTCACCGTGTCGTCCACATCGCTCACGATGCGCAGGCGATTTTCGCCGGCGCTCGCGGACAGCGCGAGTGACAGAACCAGCCCCAGAAACAGCACCCGCATGGCCAACCTCCGAGGGCTGGAAGTAGCATTGTTGACTATTTTAGTCAATATTTGAACTAACTATAATTAAGGCTGGGTTGGAATTCCCTAACTGCGAATTTCCGTGAAAAAACCGGCTTTTTACTGGTACAAGTAAATTCATGGAATATTTATTGCCTCGCGCGAGCGTTCTGGCGGTGGGAACCGAGCTCACCGCGGGCGAGACCCTCAATCGGAACGCGGCGTGGATCTCCGAGAAGCTGACCCGGCTCGGCGTCGAGGTCGTGCTCCACGAGACAGTGCGCGACTCGCGCCCGGAGATTCTCGCGGCGCTCGAGCACTGCGGGCGCTCCAGCGAGCTCCTCTTCGTCACGGGCGGGCTTGGACCCACCACCGACGACTTCACCCGCGAAGTGATCGCCGAGTGGATCGGCAAGCCGCTCCAGTTTCACGAGCCTTCCTGGACCGGCATCCAGGAGCGCCTTCGCCAGCTCGCCGTCCCCGTCGCCCCTTCCAACCGCCAGCAATGCTTCTTCCCGGAAGGGGCGCGTGTCCTGCCCAACTCACAAGGCACGGCCAACGGCTTTCTCCTTCAGAAAGACGGGCTGCTGCTCTGGG
>JAMPXZ010000145.1 GCA_023700925.1 Oligoflexia bacterium
ACCGTGGCGATGACTAAAGCGGATATCGTGGAAGCGCTTTACGAGAAAATCGGATTCTCCAAGAAGGAAGCAGCCGATCTGGTGGAACTCGTTTTCGATACGATCAAATCCACGTTGTCCCAAGGGCAAAAGATCAAAATTTCGGGTTTCGGAAATTTCGTGGTGCGTGAAAAACGTTCGCGCATCGGCCGCAACCCTCAAACCGGTGAAAGCATTGAGATCAGCGCACGTCGCGTGCTGACTTTCCGTCCGTCGCAGGTCCTCCGGGCTGAAGTGAACGCTTCGCTCGAGGGCAAGCCGATCCAGCCGGACGCGCTCCGTCGCGCCAAGGAAGAAGACGACGAAGATGACGACGAATGAGCTTCCGCCGGGCGGAACGCTGATTCCTGACAAGCTTTTTTTCCGGATCGGCGACGTAGCCCGTCTCGCCGGCGTCAAACCGTACGTTCTCCGCTTTTGGGAGAGCGAATTCCCATTGATTTCACCGGACAAGTCCGGCTCCGGCCATCGTGTTTATCGTCGGACGGATGTGGAGACCATTCTCCTCATCAAGCATCTGCTCTATCAGGAGCGGTATTCCATCGAAGGCGCCCGCAAGCGGATCAACGAGCTGCGACGGGGCGGGGAGCTTAAGGCTTTCAAACAGGAAAAGGCGATCGTGGCCGCGGCGCCCGAGACGCCCGAAAAGAAAGAGCGCCTCGGCGAGCTTCGCGGACTGACACGCGAACTTCGCTCGCTCGCACGTACCCCGCTTTCGCAGTTCTTCTCATCCTGATTGGCCCGCGGAGGCTGCGGCCTACGCGGCGTCCGGCTCGGTCGTTAACGGATAAGCCGGATTCAACATTCCCGGATAAGGGAAGACGTTTGTGCCCGTCGGCAGGCTGGCCTCTTGCCAGTCCTTGAGTCCGCCCGGATAGATGAAGATGCTGTAATAACCGAGCTGCTGGAGCGTCAGAGCGGCCTGCCAGAGCGCTTCGGTCGAGGGAGCGTTGTAGAGCACGATCTGCGCTCCGTGGTCCGGCAGGATCGCTTCCACGCGTCGGCGCAGCTCCGGAGCCGGTATGCTCTGCGCGCCGGTGATATGGACCTTGTCGTAAGCCTCAGGGGGCCCGAGGTCGATGACTCCCAGTTTTTCGAAGCGCTCGAGCTTATCCTGCAGCTCCGAGCGGCTGAGTCGCTTGATCATGAGCTAGCGGTTGAGCAATCGTGATGCCAGCGCCTGATTCAGCGGCGCGCGGGCGCGGTGAGCGCGCGGATGATCGGCCGGGCGAGGTTCACCCCGAGCACCGCTTCCATCTGAACGATCAGGCCGGGACTTGTGAAGTTGAAATCGGTGACGTAGCCCTCGATCAGATCGACGGCGGCCAGCCGGACCCGCTTCTTGCGAAGCAGGCGGCCGATCGCGGAGGCGATCTTCCGCTCGGCCGGCGTCAGCGGCTGCACCTCGAGGCGGCTGCCGCGATCGATGTCCACGCGAAAATCGCCCGCGAGCGGCAGCTTGCGCACGTGCGCGAGCAGCGCGCCATCGAGGAACCAGAGCCGCGTTTCGCCTTCGCGGATCCCTTCGAGATAACGCTGCAGCAGGATCGGCCGCATGAAGCCGTCGGTGGCCTTTTCGATTTTTTCGCGGGCCTTGCGCTGCGCCGCGGGACTTCGCCAGTCCAGCAGCTCCACGCCTCTGCTCTGCGCGCAGTGCAGGGGCTTGAGCACGGTGCGCCCCTCGGCGCGGCCGAAGGCG
The DNA here is from genome assembly GCA_023700925.1 of Oligoflexia bacterium. GTDB lineage: Bacteria > Bdellovibrionota > UBA1018 > UBA1018 > UBA1018 > JAMPXJ01. The sequence continues at coordinate 1,739 of JAMPXZ010000145.1, forward strand.
AGAAGCGCCTCCCACTGACTGCCGGCGATCCCCGGGGGCATCAGGTCTCCGAGGAGCGAGGCTTCGAGTTTTTCGTTGGCCATCATCAGGACTTCGAGCGGATTGACGACGGGGCTGCGACGCATTCCCTCGGCGGCGAGCTGCAGCAGCTGCAGCGGATGGAGGTACCCAAGATCCACCGGAGGATCCGTGCGGTAATGGACGCTTTGGAAATCCCCGAGGCCGCTCGGCTCGATGGGCCCCAGCTTGAGAGTCTCCTTCGATCGGCGCGCGGATGAGACGGTGAGTCGCCGGGTCGGGAGCACGACGGAGCCGTTTTGCCAGCGGATCGCGCGGTAATCACACCAGTGGTTCTCGTAGCCGAGCGCGGAGGCCTCCTGCGCGAGCCTTAACGTGGTGTCGTGCGGATGGTCCAGCGAGTCCCACGAGTCGGTGATCCAGAGAAACCGGAAGGAACTATTAGCTCGCGCCATGGGCATCCCGAAGCTTGCGGATCACCTCGTCGGCGATCGTGATCAACGGCTTGGCCGACTCGCGCCAGGCCTGGCGAAGCGAGCCTTGCGCGGCTTCCAGTCGGCGGATGGTTTCGTCGCGGGCCTCCTCGGCGGTGCGATGGAAGAGGATGCTCGTCGGATCCTGCGCCGCGGTCGTGGCGGTGGCATCCTCGAGATCGTCAGCGATCTGGAACGCCAGGCCGAGCTCGCGCGCAAAGAGGTCGATCGCGGCGCCTTGCGGGCACGTCTCCTCGATCCCGGCCAGATCCATCGGTGCCAGCAGGGAAATGCGGAAAAGCGCCCCGGTTTTCTGCGCGTGCATCTGCTCGAGCGCGGGGAGGCCGGAATCGCGATTCAGCAGGCTCTCGGCGGCCTGTCCGCCGATCACGCCGCGAGGACCGGTCGCACCGGCGAAGCGGCGGAGCGCCTTGAGCACCCGCGCCGAGTCGACGTGCTGGGCCGCATCGAGAAAGACGTCGAGCGCCAGGGCGACGAGGCCGTCGCCGGCGAGCAGGGCCACGCCTTCGCCGAAAACCTTGTGATTGGACGGGCGTCCCCGGCGGAAATCGTCGTCATCCATGCAAGGCAGATCGTCGTGGATCAAGGTGAAGCAATGAATCATCTCGATCGCGAGCGCCGCGGGCAGCGCCGCCGCTTCGGGAAGGCCGACCATGCGGGCGCAGGCCAGCGTGAGCCGGGGCCGGATCCGTTTGCCGGGCGAAAGCAGGCTGTAGCGCATCGCCTCTTCGAGATTTGGCGGCGTCGAGCCATCGGCGGCCCGAAGGTGACGTTCAAAGGCTTGCTGGAGAGCGGATTCCATTTTTGCTCCTAAGGCGAGGGAGGGCCACCACCCGGCGCGGGGGGCTGCCCGGCCGGCGTCGGGATCGGCGCGGTGAGCGGACCGGCGATGCTGTAGGCATAGCTGCCGTCCGGACGCTTGGCCATGCCCAGAAGCGCTTCGAGCAGCGAGAAGGATTTGAGAATCGTCTGGGAAAGCGCGAAGTCGGCCTTCAGGTTCAGGGTGCTCGAGGGCCAGCTGCGACCGAGCGTCATCTCGCCGGTGACAGAGCCCTGGAAATCCTCCGACGGGTTGCCTTTCTTGCCGAGTCTCAGCGTCTTGATCTTCGCCTTGCCGCGATCGATTTCGGCGTCGAGGCGGCCCTCGGAGATCGCCAGCCGTGGTACGGAAAATCCGGCGATCGTCTGCGCGTCGATCACGATCCTGCTGAGGTCGAGCGCGACCTGGCCCTGCAGCGTGGAGGGGATATTGGGATCGCCCCTCAGCTCTCCGGTGCCCGAGAGAAGGAACGAGCCGTTGAGCTCGGCCGTGAGCGGGAGGATCCCCGCCGCGCCGCTGTCGAAGGAGCGCGCATCCAGGCTGACGGAGAACTCCTGTTTCTTGGCGGTGACGTCCGCCTTGAGGCTGCCTTTGTCCTGGTCGATGCGGAGGGTCCCGCCCAGGCGACCGGTCAGCAGCGGCAGGAATGACGGAGAGAACGTCACGCTTTTCAGCCGGGCTGGCATGGCCGGGGGCGGGGGCGTGAGCTTCACGTCCTTCATGACGTACGAAAGCCCGAGCCCGATGGAGATGTGGCCTTCGGAGGCGGAGAAGCCGATTCCGTAATCCGCCAGCACGTTCGAGATCGTGCCGTGGACGAAATTGCGGATCCGATCCTCAGGCAGCTTGAGGATGGTGAAGCTGACGAGGCAGAAGAGCGCGAAAAGCGTCCAGCCCGCGGTCTTGAGAAGGCGGCGAAGCCGGGAGGGCGCGGCGCTCTCGAGTGCGGTCAGGCTGGGATCGGTTGTTTCGGGCGTTGAATCCATGAGGGGCTCGTTTCAGTCATCTTCCGGGCGTCTTTGGCGTGAATGCCGATACCGCGAGCGTGGCGTCCATGTATCCCGCGGGATCCTCCTTCGTGTCAATCAGGAGATTGCGCAGCTTGACGGGCCGGGGCCCGTTCTCAAGGGTGAAGGAGAGCCGGATGATCTGCCGGATGGTGACCTTCTTGAGGGTGAGATCAAAAAGCGATTCCTTCATCTGGTCGCTTTCGGTGCCTTTTTTTTCGTCGGAGACGGAAAAGTTCTCCTTGCCCAGTCCGAGCGAGGTCGCCGCGTTGGTGAGGTAGGCGTTCCAGGGTTCGTTGCTCGGCGTCGTCGCGGTGGGAGCGCCCGCCGTGCGGAGGCGTCGCAGCTCGTCGTTCGCGTTCTGCAGCACCTGCACCAGCTCGGCCTTGGCCGCGACCTCCTTCTTGAGGCTGTAGGTGCTCCACACAAGGCTCACCAGGGCGAACAGGATCAGCAAAAGCGTGCCGCCAATGGCGCCGATCCGCAGGTAGAACTGGCTTTCAGGATCCAGCTCTTCCCATTTCGCCTTGAGCTGCTGGGCCCACTCCTGGTTGGCCAGGAAGTCGCTCAGCGATTCGAAAATCTGACCGAGGCGCGAGCTACTTTCCATAAGCGTCCTCCGCGGGCTTGCCGGTGAAGGTGACTTTGTACCGTTTGCCCTCGGGCGAGGAGACCTCCTCGGTCTTGGCCTTCTGCAGCCCGGTCAGCTTGGTGCTGAGGATGCCGGAGAGCCGGTCGGCGGCCTGAGGATTCGGCAGAACGAAGCTCAACGAGGCCGCCTGGTCGTTGATTTTTTCGAAGGGCGCGGAGGGCGCGGCCCCGACCTGGAACTGGGTCATGTCCACGATCAGCTCACGCGGGATGGAGGTCGATAGGTTCTTCAGGAAGTCGACCGGCGAACGCGGGTTCGGCGAGGTCAGCTTGCTGGCCTCGCGATGCTTGGAGAGCTTCTCGTCGATCGAGGCCCGCAGCCGCGAGGTGCTTGAGAGGTAGGTGCGTACGCTGCTCGAGGACTGCGTCTCGAAGAAGGCGCGAATGCCCTTTTCGAGCTGGCCATCGAGCTCCTTGAGACGGCTCTTGTAGATGAAGGATTCGGCGGCGACGCTCGTGACGATGCTGGCCACGATCGCGGCGGTGGCCAGGAGGGGGCGGCGCAGGTTCGTGAGGTTCAGCTCGCGCGAAGGGGTCCTCTTGGCGAACTCGCCCCGGCGCAGATTGATGGTGGCGCCGCGCTCGGTTCCGACCAGGCAAAGAGCGGCGGACGCCGCGAGCAGAAAGACCGCATCGGAATGCTCGGAGTAGGTAACGCCGGAGGTCGCGACGGAGGAAAGGCCGCGAACCGGCCTGACCGGCAGGCCGGTGAGGTCCTCGACCACGCCGTTGAGGCCCGGCATCAGCACGGTGCCCCCGCTGACGAGGATCTGTCCCAGGTTCTGCTGAGTGAGGTTCTTGCAGGTGAGCTGCACCTGCAGAACGGTGGAGACGAGCTCCCTCAGGGAGCCCATCAGCGTGTCTGAAAAATCCGCCTGCTCCTGCGTGACCTGCGTGCGCTGGGCTTCTTGAATGACGAAGCCGTGGTCGATCTTGGCCGCCTCGGCCTGCTCGAACGGGATATTGTACTTCAGGGCGATGGCCTGGGTCAGGTCGCGCCCGCCCCAGGGGAGCTCGCGGCTGATGACGGGAGATCCGCGCCACTGGACGTACAGGATGGTCCGCTCGTGCCCGATGTCAATGAGAAGGACCGGCGTCTCCTGATCCACGCGCGAGATGACCCGGTTCAGGAAGGTGCGACAGGCCCAGCTTTCGCCCGTCACGAGATCGGGATGGATTCCGGCCGCCGACCAGGCCTCCAGCGCGGTCGTGAGGTGCTTCTGCAGCGTCGCCACGACGTGCACGATCGTACCCTGCTTGCTCTGGGAGAGCACGGCGTAGTCGTAGACGGCTTTTTCGACCGGGAAGGGCAGCTCGTCCTCGAGCTCGAAGCCGACCCCGGCCTGGATCGCCTTGCGCTCGCGCGTCGGGAGCTTCAGGTTCCGGAAGGTCAGGTTGCGGGTGGGCAAGGCCACGGCTACCCGGTCGGGTGCCTTGGGAAGGCTGTCCATGAGGCGGGTGAGCGCCATCGTCGGGGTCATCCCGGGCTCGAGCTTGACCTCGTAATAGTCGCGGATCTCGTAGCGGCCAAAGGCGCTGTCGAGTTCCACCGCCTTTACTCCCGTGCTGCCCAAGTCGATTCCCAGGATTCTCATAGCCGCCTCTTTTACAAAACTCTCATGAAAGTGATCTTTAAGCCAGGGTCCGCAACGGCCTCCGGGGCCCCCGGTTGCGCGGGAGTCGAGGGCAAGGTCGGTGCGGTTTTCTTCGTGTCCGGCGGAGTGAGCGCCACCCAGGCCTCGATCAGCCGCGTGGACTGGTTGACCGACGCCTGGACCGTGATCTTGAACAGCGTCTCGTCCACGACGAGCCGGATGTTGCGCTTTTCGAGCGACTGCCGCAGGCGGTCCACCTCGCTCTGGCTGTTGCGGAAAACGGCCACGTTCTGCTGCAGGTAGGTGAGGAACTCGGCGGCCGTCTTGAACTGGTTGTCCTCTTCCTCGGAGTCGCGGAACTTGAAGAAGTCCTTCACCTCCTCGTCCGAGATGCCGGGCACGAGCGCGCGGAGCGTGGGCTCCTTCATCGTGTTGACGTTGATGCCCGGGGTGGTGCTGACGGTGAGCGCGGGTGCGAACAGCTCATAGAGCCCGTCATCCATGCCGGGGATCATGTGGAGCTCCGAGAGGCTGTAAAACGGTCCCTTCTTGAAGGAGGCCTGGTCGGAGGCGCCGGCGAACTTCTTCTCATAGAGGGGGTCGGCCCAGGCGAAGAGGTTGTCCATCAGCTCGTCGAAGTTCAGGTCCCGGTACTCCGCCGCGAAATCCGGGTCCGAATCCGCTTTGGCCTTGAAAAGCTCGCCCAGGTACTCGCCAAGGCTCTTGCGGGCTTCCTCGGGATTGAAGGTTGGCGCTGGCGAGGGACTCGGCGTCACGCCGGGAGAGGGGCTGGGCGAAGGGCTCGGCGCCGGGACGAACGGCGCCTGGATCATGTTGAGGTTGTACTTGCCCGACTCCGATTCGATGATCGCGGAAAACTTCCCGTCGAGGCCGGAGTCCTTCTGGAACTTGTCGATCTGCTCGCGGTCCTGCAGGGAGAGGCCGGGTACGGTGGTGGGGATCGGGTAGAAGAACGGGAAGCTCCAGATCTTGTCGAGCGCCTGCTTGGGGATACCCGCGCCGCCGCCTTCACCGCCGCCTTGCAGGGCCTTGGCGGCCACCTTGACGTTCTGGTACGCCTTCAGGCGGAGAAGCGAAAGTTTGAGTCCGCTCTTGGCCAGATAATGCGCCTTGAGCTGGTCGAGCCCGTCGAACGCCATCTTCTGGTTCACCTGCGCGATGTAGGTGAACTCAGTGACGAGGATGGACAGGACCGCCACGGCGGCGATCACCATGAACAGGGCGATGCCGCCCTCTCGCTTGACGGGAGCGTTCGGCTCAGTGGCTGGGGTTGATTCCACGCAGCGGAACCTCCGGTCGCAATTTGAAGACCCCTTCAAAGGTGAGGCGGGAAGGCCCTTTGACGCTCAGGCTCACCTCGATCAGGTCAGGATAGGCGTTCTTGAAATCCTCGGAAGCGTTGTCCCAGGCGGAATACTCCTTCCATTCCTCCTTGTTCTTGCGGAGGTACCTGAAGCGGGCTTTCGTGATTCCCGGGAGGAGGAAGAAGGAGCGGCTTTTCTCCTTTTCGCGCTGGTCGTCGGTGTTGAACGCCTCGGCGTTCTCCGTCTTGACCAGAACGAGCGTCTCCGCATCCCGGTTGTTCTCATCGCGGAGCAGCTCGTAGGTCACCTTGCTGAAGTCCGATTCCGGCGAGTCTTTGTAGATCCGCTGGTGCGATAGCGTGATGAAGCTCATCTTCGTCTCGGTGCCCTTGAAGCGCGAGTTCCGCAGGCCCGTCTTGTCGGTGGCCGGCAGCCAGAACTCACTCGTCTGCCCGAGCTCGCCGGAGAGCAGCGTCTGGGATTCGGCGTCGGGAGCCGCGGGCACGCCGAAGCCGCCGCTTCCGGGCGCCGGGATTCCCGGCGACGGCGAGGGCGCCGGAGCCATGAGGCCCGGCGAGTACATCGCGGCGAGGTCTTTCTGCATGATCTCCATCGAGAGCCGGATCTGGTTGTAGAAGTCCCCTTCGGTCGAAAGGATGTCGCGCAGGCGATAAGTCTCCACGGTCGCCTGGTAGATTCCGAGGCTGATGAAGACCAGGATCGCCAGGGCGATCAGGACCTCGAGCAAGGTGAAGCCGGATCTATTTCGAGAGCGAGAACTCATGATTCAGGTCCACCCAATATGTCGATAGCGCGAAGCTTTGCTCCGCGGTGCCCCGTTTCCAGAAGATCGTCACCGTGACCTCGCGCACGGCTTTGGATAGAAACTGCGTGATCAGGCCCGTGACCATCTCCATTCCCTGCTCGCCGCCGTCCGAGCCGCCGCTCTGACCGCCGCCCATGCTGAGGGAGGGGAACTCGATTTCCTTGATGGTCGTGGTCCAGCGATAATCCTCATAGGGCGCGCTGAAGACCCCGCCGGCTTCCTTGCCGAGCTCGTCGAAGGTTTTGCCTTCGATCAGGTACTCGGTCTCGACCATCTTCGTCTTGGCGAGCATGCCGACGATGTTCATCTGCCGGGCGCGCGCCGAAGCATTCAGGCTGCCCGACTGCACGCTCAGGATGGAGGCGAACGCGAGCACCATGATCGCCAGCGCGATCACCACCTCGAGCAGCGTGAAGCCTTCAGCGTTTTTCGAAAATCTCGGCAGCCGTGGCATATCTCTCGTAGAGGTCGGTGCGGCCGATCAGGGGGGAGATCGCGAGCGAGTAGCGATGCTTCCCCTGGTCGGCCAGGTGGATGATGGTTTGTTCGGTCAGGCCGTGCGGAAAGAAGTGGGTGTACGCCGTCCCTTCGGTGACGGGATCAGGGCTCTGCTGGGTCACGATGTCCTCGAACTTCACTCCGGTCGGGAGGGAAAGCTTCTTGCGGGTGATGGACTTCTCGAGCGCGAAGGCGGAGGCCGGCCTGGCCTGCTCTTCGCTGGTCTTGGTCGACAGTCGCTTGCGACGCTCTTCTTTTTCCAGGCTTGCCTCCGTCTCGAGCAGGAGATTTGACGGGCCGGATTCGACCCAGTACTGGCCGTTCTTGAGGTCGTAGACGAGCCGGTGGACCTTGCCGGTCACGAGGGCCGAATTGTAGGTCTCCTTGGTGAGACTGGCCAGCTCCCGCGTCGCGGAGTTGATGG
>JAMPXZ010000146.1 GCA_023700925.1 Oligoflexia bacterium
GAAAGGAGCCGCAGGTTCATAAAAAGGCCACGATGGCCTTTTTACACGCGCCGCAGGCGCGCCCCAAAGGGCGAGGCGCAGGATGCGCCGAGTGAAATCCTGCCCCCGCTACCAATACAAAAACACGAAAGCCTCGGATCGAAAGATCCGGGGCTTTTGTGTTTGTGCTGGTTGCGCGGGCAGAGAGTTGAAGTTGCGCTGCCACTGAAAGGAGCCGCAGGTTCATAAAAAGGCCACGATGGCCTTTTTACACGCGCCGCAGGCGCGCCCCAAAGGGCGAGGCGCAGGATGCGCCGAGTGAAATCCTGCCCCCGCTACCAATACCGATAAGGTTCACTGCTTGTTCGCCATACTCCTGCGTGAATACCCCGCTGACATAAGCATGTCGAAATGCGTCGACATCATTGTCATCAAATCCCGGCTTCAAGGGATCGATTCGCCCGTCTTTCCCTTTGGGCAACGGCCGAATGTGCTGATCGAAATAAACATAGGCCTCATCACGCGCCTCGGTTTTGAGGGGGTCAAATGGGTTGAGCGTCACGAGGCACACCCCTGATCAATTGGAACATCCTCCATCCCAGCCACGCCAGCACAGGAATCCCCGCATACCACCAGAGAAACAACAGCCCTGCCATCGAAGGAAGCAAGAGCGCGGCGACCACGAAACGAAACTTCCTCCGCCAACTGAACGTTGCCAACCCTAACCCGAGGTGAGCCAAGGTGGTTAGCTCCAGGCCACGGATCAGGCGAACTCGCCAGGGGAGATATTCGTCCATGTTGAAGGCGACGACGAAACCAGCTCAATACCCAGGAGCTTCACATCCGCGTGCGCGATCTTACAGATCCAGGAAATCCCGAAGCGCAAGCCTTGTTCTCTCTTGCAAGGCCTCGGGAAGCGTCCCGATCTCTCTCCGGAAGAGACAGTTATCCCAGGCAAGAATCTGATCAACGAGGATCTCGCTTTCCTTCTCCAAGCCGCAGGTTCCGGCAGGCACCCTGATTCGCAGAGGAAACGCGTCTTCCGCCAGAACCTTCGTCGTCAAAGGAAGCACGACCGTGCTCTGTAAACCGGCTTCCGCGAACTCGGATGGCTGAACCACAAGGCAAGGACGCTGCTTCCCCGGCTTCGTCCCGACCCGGGGCTCCAGGTCAACGACGTAGAGGTGCCACCGCTGTGGAAGCGCCTTCATGCGCGCCTCAGGCGCGAGTGCCGCTGGAACTCCTGGTTCACCCGTTTGCTCTCTTCCGATACCAGACCAGCGGCCGCCCGCCAGCGCGCAATCCGCGCGCGACGCTCCGCCTCTTTCTCCAAAAGACTAAGCCCTGCACGCACGACCTCAACCTTAGTTCGGGCCCCCATCTTCTCTTTCAAACTTTCGATCCGAACCTCGTCTTCAGGCTGGATCATCAAAGGTTTTCCCATGGATACCTCATATATATTTAGGAGTATACTTCCAAATATATCTCCAGTCAATCCTCGCCTTCCGGTGTGGCACGCGGCACGCCTTTTCCTGAAGCCATTTCCCAAGCCTGCTCAAGCACGTCACATAAATCGTCCGCCGTCGCCTTCAGATCCTTCCGATTAAAGGGGGAATTTCGGTTGGCAATATGAACCGCAATGATCCCAGAACTGTCTGGCGCATCGATCCAAACCTGATAGCTCCTCGCCCCCCCAGTACCGCTGCCCACCTCGACCGACCTCACTGGCCAGTCCCGGTCCGAGGTGATCAACTCAAGACCGTGGTTTTTTACCCAAACCTGGATGATGGAATCGATCGCATCATATTTACCGCTCATAGACGTTCTCCTATCGGACGCTCGTTCTTAAACCAAGTCCGATCCAGTTGCCCCTGAATTTCATACTGCCGGGCACCCGCTCCCCCGCCAAAGTTCCCGTTAACCCGCCCCATCCGCACCGTCACCCCTTTTCCTGTGATTACGTCCGACAAATGGGTCGGAATTGCCGGAAGCGAATATTTAGACCGAATCTCCTCTGGAGACATCCCTCGAATCGACTCCTTTCTCACCATCCATCGTCCCACCGGATTTTCATCTCCATGAACCCGCACCCACTCGTCGCCAGCCGTCGACTTGAATTCCGTGACCCTCGTTCCAGGCTTGTAGGGAGGATGCTGGCCTCGAAAAGTCGTGTTAGCCTCTTCGGCCGAATAGGTGCGCAGTCGATTCTGACGCGATCCAGTGCTGGCGCCCTCCCCTTCGTGCAACGCTGTCCGAGCATATCCCTGCTCGATGCGGGTCCCGGCACGGGCTCCCGCTCTTTCCAAGCCCTTTTCAAACTCAGTCACATACTGAACTGGAGCATGAGCCACTCGCCCCAGATAGCGAAAGCCCGCGCCCGATTCGGCAATGAGGCCTGCACCGCTCAACGCTCTTTCGCGCACGCTCAACGGCTCGCCTGTCAAATAGTCTCGCCCTGCCAAGAGTTCGTAGACATCCGCAACGTCGTTGAGACCTGGCGTAAAACCCATCCCTAACCGAAGCATCCCCTCGAACAAAACGGCTTCGAGCTCGGCAAGCAGGCCGCCTGATCCATCGGAGAATGAGGGAGGCAGAAGACCTATGCGTTGCACGTCCCTCCGACTGGGCTGGAGATAGTAGTCGATTGGATCAAAACTGACCTCGTGATCGCTTGGGTTATAAAGGGTGATGCCTTGATTGAAGTATCCATGGCTCTCGGTCTCGGCATAGAGGGGCGTAGCTTCGATTGGCTCGAGTTCTTGCTCACCCATAGACTCGATCGGATACTGGGACCTGATCTGCCCAATCGAACGCCGCAAATCATCGAAGCCGTAGTAGCGCCCCTCGACAAACGAGAGCAGGCCCAAGGCTTCGTCAGTTGCCGGCAAAATCGCCGATAAGAGCCCGGAGGCCGCCTCCTTGGCGGCGCTCTTAAACCTGCTGGGAAGTTTGAAGGCAACATCCGGATCAATTTGCTGAAGAATGGCACGACTACGGTCAGGATATTCTTCCCAGTGCGCACCCAGCTTTAGGTTCCAAAGGATTTCCTGAATCGCGCTTTGTTCGATTTTTCGATGCGTCCATGCATAGTTGAGGATGCCACGGTAATAAGGGATTCCGGGATCGGATCGTCTCCAGGAGAAGCGCTCATGATCCGACGGCCCTGCGCCGGAGGGATTCAGGCAGAAAGAGGGAAAGTCCAGGCGGATGCGGGAATGTGCAGGCACCGAGACAGACCCGGAGACTGACGACAGGCCTTGAGCCTTGAGTCCGCCGTAAGCGCGCAAAAGTTCATCGTGAAGCTTCCACTCTGATTCGCTCTTAGGACCACCCTGGCGAAGAATCCCTTGGAACGCGCGAATTTTTCTTTGAAGGCCTTCCGGCGACGCGGTGGAAAGGGGCTGTGCAGATGTCAACGCAGGAGCTTCGGCCGCGATGATCCGTTTTGGCTGAGTCTTTCCTCGAACTGCTCCCGGCGTTGCGCAACCCGCTGCCAACGTAAAGATCAAAGCCAGAGACAGGTACTGCCGAGGATATGAGTAATGACGCATCACCGATTCCAGAGCAGCATTCATGCCGCTGGGCGGCCTAATCAGATATCCACGAAATCAAAAGCAAAGTCTTTAGAGAACCTATCGGACGTAGGCATTGACCCACACACTCCTGCGACGCCTGGGGACTTGCCGACTCAGACCCCCTCTTACTGGAGGTGGTGTTAGGTCACTATGCCGCGATCAGCGAGGGGTTCTTCCTCTATTATCCCAAACGATCCCAGATCATGCCGAAGCTCCGGGCATTCATTGATCACATAAAAAGCGAAGCGGGAAAAAAGCGCGGCTAGCCCGCGTTACGCCTCAGCTGTTACTTCGTAAGGTCACTCCGGCACTTGCGAGCTCCTCGGGCGTCCTCTTTCGGATCAAGCGAGCGGGGGTGCCCGCCCAGATCTCAGCCTCCCCGATCCGAGTCCCTTTGGCGACGATGGATAACGCCCCGATCATGGCATCATTCCCGACGGTCACGCCGGCCAGAACAATGGCGCCGGCGCCTACCGTCACGCGGTCCCCGAGCCGAATCGGGTAATGAGCCAGCTTCAGCCCTTCCTGCTCGTGCGGAACCAGGAGGGAGCGCGTACCGGTCAAGGTCCCGGACCCCACGGTCACGAAATGCGCGTCCAAAATGGGGCCCGCGAAGTAGCTCCCCGGGCCCACCTTGCAACCAAGCGCCCGGTAGAGCGCGCGACTGAGCGGCACCGGGAGCCACAAGGGCGAGATGATGGGATGAAAAAAGAAAAGCCAAAAACAGATGTAGATCATCCATATTCGCTCTTCAGGGGACTGAGGGTCGATCTCCCCGATCGGGATCGGAAAGAGCGCCAGAAAGGCTCGATAGACCGGAAACATGAGAGCCAAGAACGCGACCACGAACGCAGCCCCGAGAATCAGGCCGCGAAAATCATTCGGCAAGGGAAGCGTCCCCAGCAGTCGGGAGACGAACGCAGCCGCAGTAATCAATGCCAAAACGATGCAGGAAAAAATGACGATCGGAAGACCTTCGATCCGTCTCATGCCACGCCCCCAGACTGGAATTCTACCCCAGCCCGACGGCGATAGGAAGCCGTCAACCTGAGCCCGCGGGAACTGTGTCGGCGACGACCCACCCCGAGAGCGCCGCCTCGACAGGTTTGCCGTCCGATGGGATGATTTAAGTGGAGATGTTCGCTTTCGAGAAAAACCCGTTCTCCTCATCCCTGCGCTCCTTGCAGGCCGCCGTGGCGTGCCTCGCGCTGGGCGCGTCCGTGCTCACGCTCACACTCACGCTCACGGGCTGCAGCTTTCAGCTCCTTCGCGAACAGGCGCAGCTTCAACCAGTTCAGCTCGGCGAGGTGTCCCACCTTGCCTACTGGCCCTCGACCACGACCGCGCCTCCCCTCAGCTGGAGCTTCACCGGGAGCCCTCAGCTCCTCGACCGTTATGAGTACGCGCTCGGCACCGCCCCCGGCCTGACCGATGTGCGGGGCTGGACCTCGAGCGGCAAGCTCCCCGAGGCCGCGCCGTCTGGCCTATCGCTGAGCCTCGGACAAAGCTATTTTGCGACCGTCCGCGCCGTGGGTACGAGCGGCGAGCTCTCAGCCGCCCGAAACTCGGCTGGCTGGCTCGTCGTCAATGAGGCGAGCATCCAGGCCCGTTATCCGGCCGCCCCGAACTGGAATGACTATGTCCGCGCCGCGGATACCGCCGCCACCTGCCCAAGCAACGAGCAAGGCGTCTGGGCCTGCATCCACGGCGGCGAGAAAAAACAGGCGAGCTACCCCGGCCCCGCAAGCTGTGCGGGTTACACGGCGGCGGACGCGCTCGGGGCATTTGACTGGGATTGCACGGCCGGAGGGGGCGCGCTCACCTTCCGTTCCCGGGGCCTCAAGGAGAACCGCGGCGTCGGCCATCTCGTGACCGAGACCGGCTGGAAGCCCAACCAGCTCATCGTTTATCAGGGAGGCACGGCGATCGCTGCCACGACGGGCGCGAGCTGGTGGAATAATCCCGTGCTCCCGCTGCCGGATAATTCCTCTTCTGCGCAGGTCGCGCTCACGACCCCGGGCGCGGTCTATGTCCTCGGCGCCTCGCGCGCCTCGGGCGGCTACGCAATCGCCGCGGATAGAATCGCGCTCACGATGCTCCCCGGCGCGGAGCTGCGGTTCTTCGATGCCGGCGCAAGCAACTGCATAAGCGTCGGCCTGGCTGACGGCCGCTGCCTGATCGACTTTCCGGATACCCGCGCCTTTGTCTGGATCGAGGGAACTTTCCGGGCTATCGGAGCCTTTGCCGCGGTGAACTCGGGCTTCGTTTACCATGGACGCTTTCGTCTGATCTCGGCCTCAGGGGCCAGCTGGGGAATGGTCGCCCGTGCCTTGAACTCGACCCTGGTGGAGCGGGTCACAATTTCTGACAACGCCTCCGCGGGACTCTACGTGGATGGCTCGAACCTATCGGAGTTAGCCTCGCTTGATCTGCGCCGGAATGAAACCGGCATCAGGCTCGGAGACCTCAACAACCGACTGCTTCTGCGGCAGAGCTGGATCGTCGACAACAGCAATTCCGGTTTTGATTTCGCCCAATCGGATGTGGTGATGAGCGGCGTGACCGTGCTTCGAAACGGCTTGATCTCGCTGGAAGGGATCTCGAGCAAGCTGACCGCGAACAACCTGCTCTCGGATAACCAGATCTACACGGTCTCGGGCGACCTACCCACCTTCAGTCAAAGCGTCGTCGAGCGGCTCCAGCTCCATGTCTCGAACTCCGGAAAATTCACCGGCCTGCTCCTGTTCATGGGCGCGGGCGCCTGCGCTGCGAACGCCAACACCGGCATCGACTCGAGCTGCAATCTGACCGGAGCCTCCGACGCGACGAAGATACTGGGCCTTCCGACGGACCTCGCGGCACTCGCCGGCGAGCTTCGGAACCGAACAGGCAACGGGGTCACGGACAACGATCCTTTCGTGCCGGGAGCCACCTGCCCCGCCGCCGCCCACGGCAACGTCGCGAGCGTGGATCTGTATACCACGCCGCGAACCTTTCTCCGGAATGCCATCGAGCTCCAGGGCGACGAGCGCGGCAACGATAACGGGCTTTGCGAAACGGGAGAGGCCTGCCTGTACACCCCGAATTTCGGAGCTTACCAAGGCGAAGGGGATTACCTCGGGAATGGCCCCTGCCTGTTCCAAAACGGAACCGTTTCAGGCGTCACGCTCTACGCCTACCCGACCAACAGCGCGCCGCTCTTCTGAACACCTCGCACGAATCGGGCGCGGGCTTGTCCGCCCGGACTTTATCGTCTATGCTCTTTCGTCATGAGCATCGCCTTGGTTCTTTCGAAATCCGACCGTTTCACCGCCGAGGGAATGCTGGATCCCGCCTTGTCGCGCGTGGAGCTCACCCTGCGCGGCAATCTGGACGAAACCGCGGATTTGGCTCGGGTTTCGACCTACCTGTCCAAGCTCGGCGAGGGGCTCAAAGCCGTCACCTTGGATCTGCGGGGCCTCGTTGTCATCACCTCGGCCGGGCTTCGCAGCTGGATCACCTTCATCAACGCCCTGAAGAGCGCGAGCTTCGACGTCACCTTCAGCGCGGTGAGCGAGGTTTTTCTCGAAAGGACGAGCGCGTTTCCGCAGATGCTGGACGGACACGCCTGGACCGTCGTCGCGTTCGAGGCGCCTTATTACTGCCTCGCCTGCAAGAAGCGGGTGGTTCACATCCTGAAGACCGAAGAGTTTCCCGTAACGCCGGAGGCGCCCGAGCCCCCGGCTCGCGCGTGCACCGACTGCGGCAAGGCGCTCAGGTTCGATGAGGTGCCCGAGGATTACCTCGGCTTCATCACCCGGATGCGCTCCTCTGACCGACGACGATCGTGATGTCGTCTTCGGCCTCGGCGCGACCGGTGAACTCCCTCACCCCTGCCATCAGGGCGTCGCAGATCGCCCGCACGTCGGCCGGATGACGCGAGCAGAGCTCGAGCAGGCGCGAGCGAAGTTCGACCTTGCTCATGGGCCGCCCTGAGGGATCCGCGCATTCAACGAGTCCGTCGGTGTACCACAGGACGAAATCCCCGGGCGCGAGCTGAGTCTCAAAAAGGTTGGCCACATAGCCCTCACCCATCCCGGGAGCCCCGGCCGGAACCAGGGTCGTGAACGCCTTGTCCGCCGCCTCGTGCCCGCGCGCGCGAAGCACCAGCGGCGGGCGATGAGCCGCATTGAAAGACAGCGCCCTGCCCGTTCGCGTATCGAGCACCGAAGCCACCAGCGTCATCCCGGCCTGGCCAGCGCCAGCCGCGCGGATCGCGACCTCCAGCTCCTCGGCGAGCCGACGAAGCCAGGCTTCGGGATCCGCGAGCTGCCCTTTGGCGCGCTCAACGCACAAGCTGAAAGCCGCATGCGCGGCCGCGGTCACCAGCGCCGCCGAAACTCCGTGTCCGGTGACATCTCCCATGGCGACGATCAGATGATCGCCGAGCGTGGCGTAGTGCCACCAGTCCCCGCCGCACTCACTCGCCGGAAGGAGACTTCCAGCTAGCCGGAAGCGCGGGGTCGCGAGATCCTGCGCGGGGAAGAACCGCCGCTGGACGAGACGCGCGGTCTCGAGTTCCTTTTCCATCCGGGCTTTTTGAGCGGTTTGCTGGATGAGCTCCCCGATCTTGCCTGCCATCGTATTGAAAGAGGTTCCGAGGAGGCCAAGCTCATCGCGTCCCCGACTCCGGATGCTCACCCGAGCGCCAAAGTCCCCCGTGGCAATCCGATCCGCCGCCGCCGAGAGCGCCCGAAGCGGATTGCTGATCGCGCGCGAAAGCAGGAAGGAGATCATCAGCGCGAGCGAAAGGAGCGCCCCCGCCAGAAAGAGCGACCTCAGGTACAACTCGTGGGTCGCGCGCTCGGCGTGATCGAAAGGAACCTGCGCGACCGCCGCGAGGCCGCCAAAGCCGATCTTTTCGAAAGCCCCGATCCGGCGCAGCCCTCCGCGGTCCGTGAACTCGCGTTGCATCGCGGGCGCACGCCCCGCGAGAAGCGGCGCCAGGAGCGGCAGACCGCTCAGATCCTCGCCCGGCGGAAAGCTCAAGGGATCCGCCGAACCGAGCACCGTGCCCTTGCCATCGACGATCAGGCCGGCATAGCCCGTCGAATTCTCCAGAAGAGCCGAGAAGGCATCCTGTCGCAGCTCCACGACCAGGATTTCAGTGAACTCGCCCTTGGCTTTCCAGATGAACGGAATCGCCATGCGCAGGACGAGGCCGACAGGCTTGAGGCTCGCAAGCCGGAAGGAGACCTCCCCTTTGCGCACGACCTCGAAGTCGACGGGGAACTCTCGATCGAACGCTTCGAGCGCCTGCGCGGAAAACGTCCCTTGCGGCGCAAGCCCCGGCTGGATCGCTCGCCAGCGCGGGCGGAATCGCGGAGCCTGATCCGAGGGCGACTCATTGGCGTAAAGCGAAAGACCCGCAAGCTGCGAGTCCCGCTTCAAGCTCTCTTCGATGAACTGCAGCCGATCCGCCGGATAGCGAAACTCCTGCAGCGACGCCATCCCCAGCGTAAACGCGCGGCTCGCCACATGCCGGAGCTCGCCGCGCGCGCGGCTCGAGAGCATCGCGGCGGCATCGAGCGCGCCTTTGGAGATCAGATGACCGAGGTCGGAGGTGAACAGATCAGTCGCGGTGACGACGATCCCGCCCCCCGTGAGCAGGAGCATCGAAACGAGCAGAAGATTGATTTTGCGCCCGATACTCAGCACCATTCAGTGGCTTATCGGGAGGCTCTGGGGGTTACTGAAGAGTTACTGAAGAGTCTGGGCCTCGAGCGAATCGCCAGCCCCGGGGACCCATGTCGGCAGCGACCCACCCCGAAGGCGCCCACTATCAGC
>JAMPXZ010000147.1 GCA_023700925.1 Oligoflexia bacterium
AGGATCGCCGTCCATTAGCGCGGGCACGGCCGGGAGTTCGATGCCCCACATAGGTAAGAAGGCGCATCAGGGAAAAGAACGCTTCGCCGGTGAGGAAGCGGGAACGGAAGGCGCCATGGATCTCGAATCCTTCGCCCGTGAGGGTCTCCGGGTCGCAGCTATAGCCGAAGGACACGGTTCCTTCCGCCCAGCGCATGCCGATCAGCGGGTAGAGGAAGGAGAACGCCCCGGCCACGTTGAGCTTGGGCCGGTTTTCCTGGATGAGCCGGGTTTCCAGGACCTCGGCCTCGAGCTCGGTCGGAACGGTCCGGTGCTCGATGCGTGCGGCGTGGCTGACGATTTCCCGCATCTTGAGGTGCTTCTTGCGTCTCTTGGCGTTGCGGTACTGGGAAAGGCGACGCCGAAGGTTCTTGGCCTTTCCGACATAAACCAGCCGGTCGGTTTCGTCGAAGACCAGATACACCCCGGGCGAAGGGGGAATGGAGGCGAGGAACTCCTCGCCGAGCTTTCTGTCGAACAACTTCGGCCGGGCCACGAAGGTATTTTCCAATGTCGTGGGGCTTCTGTCCATTGAACTCGTCCGGTTCAGCTGCTAGACCGGAGAAGTGAGCTCGGAGAAACCGGACACGAGAGCCCTGGCCCTTCGGAGGCTTGCCGCGCGCGAGTACGCGGCGGCGGAGCTGCGAGGGTATCTCGAGCGCAAGGGCGTGGAAGAGGCCGAAGCGCAGGAGGTCGTGAACGCTCTCGTGCGCGAGGGGTGGGTCGATGACCGGCGCTTTGCCCGGGCCTTCGCGCGTGATCAGGTGATCCGGGGCAAGGGCCCCATGCACATCCTCGCCGGGTTGCGCCGCAAGGGAGTGAGGATCGAGCTTTCTGAGGTCAGGGGGATCTTCGCGGAGGTTTCGGATCGGAATGAGCTCGAGACCGCGCGGGCGCTCGTGGAGCGCCGGTACCCCCGCGCTAGCCGGGACCCGAAGGTTTCGCGTCGCGCGTTTCAGGCCCTGCTGCGGCGGGGGTTCTCGGCTGAGACTGCCCGGAAATGCCTTCCGCTGCTTAGCCGCGGATCATCGTCAGAAGCATTTTGAAGGGCCGCGGGGCCTTGACGGCATGCGGGATGCCGGCCGGCATCACGACCGTTTCGCCGGCTTTCGGAAACAGGCTTTTGCCGCCGATGATAAGCTCCGCCTCGCCTTCGAGGATCTGCACAAAGGCATCAAACGGAGCGGTGTGCTCGCTGAGGCCCTGCCCTTCGGCGAAGGCAAAGAGCGTGATGTTGCCCTTTTCCTTTTTGATCAAGGTTTTGCTGATCACGGCTCCCGACTGGTGCGAGACCAGCTCCTCGAGCTTGATGACCTCGGCCAATGGAACGTTTGCGCCGCTCATGACTCACTCCTCTCCCTGGTGGTGGCCGGCATGTCCCGCCTCGGGCGCGGGCTTGGCCAGATTCTCGGTATAATGCACGAAGTCCACGTACGCGGCCACGTACTTCCGGCCCGCCTCGACCGACTCGTCGCGATGTCTTTTTGTCTCGGCGACGCGTGCGAACCGCCGCAGGACGTCGTCCTTTACCTTGGCTTGAAGGTATTTGACCAGCGCATCGGGGGAGTCCTGATGGATCGCCTGATCCGTTTCCTTGACTCCCGGCTCAAGGGACGTGCCGGCGGGCTTGACGCCGGTATACTTCTCGCCCTCTCCCTCGCGATGGACTTTAACGAGGAGCTCATAGAAGGACTGCCGGCGGGCCGGGGCCTTCAGCGCCGCGGTGAACGCTTCCTTGAGCTGCTTTTCATCCGAGGCGCGAACCCACTTGAGGACGGTGGTGACGTCCTTCTTATCGAAAGCTGCCTTGGCGTCCTGAATCACCGGTCCATCCATCGTGTCACAGTGGGCCAGCGCCGAGACACTCCAGAGAAACGCGGCCGCGAGCGCCGATCCCGCCAGGAGAGTTTTTCCGTTCTTCATGACAGGCCCTCCGCGCCGATGGCGTCAGCCAGTTTTGGCTCCTTTTTAAAGCTGAAGCCAAGGACCAGGCCCAGCATGAACCAGGCCAGCGCCGCGACTCCAGCCAGGAAAACCGTGTCACCCACGAAACGCAGCCAGCGCAGCGTCTCGAGAAGCGGCGTCTGCAGGAACTCGGCGCTTCGCGCGTACCACAGGCCATGCTCAATGCTCGCGTGAGCTTGGAGTACGCCGACCGGCAACAGGCTGAGCGCGATCATGAGCGCGAGGCCCGCGTTCATTCCCCAGTAGGCCACCTTCAGCGGTGCTTCGTTCCACTCGCCTTCGGGTTGCAGTCTTCGGGCGATAAAGAGGACGAGGCCGAGTGAGAGCATGCCGTAGACGCCGAAGGTCGCGCCGTGAGCGTGGACCGCCGTCGTATTGAGGCCCTGCAGGTAGTAGAGCGCGATCGGGGGATTGATCAGGAAGCCGAAGACCCCGGCGCCGAGGAAGTTCCAGAACGCGACGGTCGTGAAGAAGCGGATCGGCCAGGCGTACTTGGCCATCCAGCTCGTGCGGGTCGCCATGCGGGAGGTTTCCCACGCTTCCATGCCCATCAAGGTCAGCGGAACGACCTCGAGCGCGCTGAAGCAAGCTCCGATGGCCGTGATCGAGATCGGCGTTCCGCTGAAGTAGAGATGGTGGAAAGTTCCCGGAATCCCGCTGAGCAGGAAGATCGAGGCCGAGAACAGGCTCGAACGCGTCGCTGTCGAGGGCTTGACGAGGCCGAGCTTCGAGAAGATGAAGGCGAGCGCCACCGTGGCGAAGACCTCGAAGAAGCCCTCGACCCAGAGATGAACAACCCACCAGCGCCAGTATTCCATCACGGAAAGATGGGATTTGGCGCTGTAAAAGAGGCCGGCGAAGTAGAAGAGCCCGATCGCGGCCGCCGAACCCGTGAACAGCACGAGGAGCTGCTTGGAGTCCGCCGTATGCTTCTTCAGCGCCGGCAGGATCGCCCGGAGCATCAGCACGAGCCAAAGGACGAGCCCGATCGACAGGGCGATCTGCCAGACGCGCCCGAGGTCGGTGTACTCATAGCCCTGGATGCCGAACCAGAAACTCCATTCTAGATCCAGCTTCTGATGGATCGCCAGGTACTCGCCGAAGAGCGAGCCGCCCACGACAAGCAGCAGCGCCCCGAAAAGCACGTTCACGCCGAGGCGCTGGTACTTGGGGTCGGTGCCGGCGTGGATGATCGGCGCGATGAAGAGGCCCGCCGCGAGGAACGAGGTGGCGATCCAGAAAAGCGCCGTCTGCAGGTGCCAGGTCCGCGTGAGCGAGTAAGGGAAGTAGTGCGAAAGGGGGAAGCCGTAGAAATCCTGGCCTTCCACTGTGTAATGGGCGGTGACGGCCCCGAGGAGCACCTGCACGCCGAAGAGCAGGATCACCACGCCAACGTACTTGGCGACGGCCTTCATCGAGGGGGTCAGCTTGAAGCTGTCGAGCGGGTCCTGTCGCGGGATTTCGGCCTCGGCAAGGTCCTCTTCGCGCTCCCGGAAAGAGTAGTACCAGACCAGAAGCCCGATGAAGAGGATCAGCAGGACGATACTCGCGATTGACCACATGAGGTTGGCTGTCGAGGGGGTGTTGTCGATCAGGGGCTCGTGCGGCCAGTTGTTGGTGTAGGTGATGGACTGGCCGGGGCGCTCGGTCGAGGCGGCCCAGGCGGTCCAGAAGAAGAACTTGCCCATGAGCTCGCGCCTGCCGGCGTCGGGCAGGATCTGATCCTGAATCGCGTAGGATTCGCGCAAGCTCTTGAGCTTGGGGTCGTCACTGAAGAGCAGGGAGTAATATGTCAGGAGCTCGCGGATGGCGTGAACGCGTGCGGCGCTGACGTGAACCGTGCCCGTCGCGGCATCATAGGTATTCGTGCGCACGAGTTTCTTGAGCTCGGCTTTGACGGTCGCCTTCTGAATATCGTCCAGTGCCTCGAACGGGGCACTGAATTTCCGCTTGGCGAGCTGATCCGCGGTCAGTGTGAGTTCGCGATGGAGCCAGTCGGCTGACCAGTCCGGCGCCTGGTAAGCCCCGTGCCCCCAGATGGATCCCACCTGCTGGCCACCGATGGACTGCCATACGAGCTGACCTTGAAGAATCTCCTCTCGGGTCATCAGGGTCTCACCGCTCTCGGCGACGACCCGCTCGGGTATGGGGGGCGCCTGCCGATAGACCTCCCTTCCGAAGAATCCCAGGATGGAAAACGCCACGATCAGCACTGCCCCGAACGAAACCCAGTATTTGGTATTTGATTTCATGAAATGGTCCTTATGACCGACCAAGGAGCAATGGCTGTTCCATGAATTTAATCACATTAAAACAACTGGTTATATTGCCATGTTATCTATTTTATAACCATGAGTTGTTATAGAAAATAGAACATGTTACACAAAACACAACATGCCCCAGCACCTTGAAGCCGTTCTCGCCATCGCCACTGACCTCACCTCTTCGATCAACGCTCGCGACCGGTATGAGCGCCTCCTTAAGGTCGTGAAGAAGATGCTCGGGAGCGACGCGGCCGCGCTTCTTAAAAAAGACGGCGCCTCGCTGCGCCTCATCGCCTCGGACGGGATGCGCGCCGGGGCATTGCTTTCGCACTATCCGCTCAAGGACCATCCGCGCCTCGAGGTGATCTGCCGTTCGGGCGAGCCGGTTATTTTTCCTGCCGACAGCAGTCTGCCCGACCCGTTCGATGGGTGCCTTGAAAAGAACCGCGGTGAGCAGGTGCACGTGCACTCCTGTCTTGGGTGCCCGCTCGTGGTGAACGGCGAGCTCGTCGGGGTCCTCGCCGCCGACGCGCTCGAAGTCGGCGCGTTCGATCATCTGGAGAAGCGCTTTCTCTCGACGCTCGCGGCGCTCGCGGGGGCGACCCTGCGTACGAGCGAGCTGATCGAGACCTTGGAGAGGACGATCGAGAAGCGGGGTCTCGTCGCGCGCGATCTCGTCGAGTCGGCCAACGAAATGATCGGATCGTTCCTGATCGGGACGAGTCCTTCGATGGAGAAGCTTCGCAAGGAGATCGACTTCGCGGCCAAGAGCGATCTTACGGTTCTCGTTACCGGCGAGACCGGCACGGGCAAGGAGCTCGTGGCGCGCTCCATTCAGACGCAGTCCCATCGCAAGGGCGATCCGATGATCTACGTCAACTGCGCGGCGCTGCCCGAAAACCTCGTCGAGAGCGAGCTCTTCGGTCACGTTCGCGGGGCGTTCACGGGTGCGAACACGCACCGGGCGGGCAAGTTCGAGGTGGCTGACGGGGGAACGATCTTTCTCGATGAGATAGGCGAGATCCCGCTCAGCGTCCAGGCAAAGCTTCTTCGTATTCTTCAAGAGGGCGAGATCCAGCGCGTGGGATCGGACCAGACGACGAAGGTCGATGTCCGCGTCATCGCCGCGACCAACCGGAACCTTCTCGAGGAAGTTGAGAAGGGAAAGTTCCGTTCGGATCTTTATTATCGTCTCAACGTTTATCCGATCCGCGTGCCCGCGCTTCGCGATCACAAGGAGGATGTGCCGGCGCTCGCCAACTATTTCTGCGACTTGAACCAAAGACGGCTCGCGGTCAGCGCCATCCGGGTGCATCCCGAGGCGCTCCGCGCACTGAAGGCCTATGCCTGGCCGGGCAACGTGCGCGAGCTCAAGAACGTGATGGATCGTACGCTGCTCCAGATCAGGTTCCGCGATCCGGAGGTGAAGGCGCTGGAGGTTTCCGCGGCTGACCTGCCGCAGGACCTGCAGCGCCGGGAACCTGGCGAGCGAGAAGAGGGGGCGCTTTCGGTGGAGGAGGCCCTTCAACTGGCGCGCGAGCAGACTCTCCGCGACGCGACCGAGGAATTTCAGAGGCGCATGATCCGTTCCGAGCTCGGCAGACAGGGCGGTAACTGGGCCCAGACCGCAAAGCAGCTCGGGCTTCATCGGTCGAACCTTTTCTCCCTGGCCAAGCGGCTGGGCTTGAAGTGAGGCGAGGATGCCACGTAGAAAGCCCAAGACAGTCAGAGTTCGCGACAAGATGCAGCGGGATTACCGGTATGTCCTCACCGAGCCGGTCGGCAGGAACTTCGATCCCGAGTTCCGGCCCGAGCTCACGCCGAAGCAGATGCTGGAGCTCGGCGTCTTCGGCGGCAAGTACATGACTGATTGCCGCAAGGAATTTCCGGCGAGCTGGTTTCGCCGGGCCAGGCTCTGCAGTGAGAGGCACGACCCCAGGTTGAACTTCTTCGGCGTCAATGCGAGTCTCTCTCTTTCAGCGTGGCGCGAAAAGGGCTGGATCCTGCTCGAGGATCCCCGAGGCTGGTTCCAGTGGTACTGCCGCTATTACCTGGGCCGAAGGGTTCCCGACGAGGACCGTATCCAGATCCGCCGCTGGAAAGCCATTCGCCGGCACCTCGGAGCGATCCGAAAAAACTGCAAGAAAGGCGATCTCGACTGCCGGCGCCGCCAGCGCCAGGCGCTTCTTCATTGGGCCTACGATACGCGAAGGATCTGAGGATCATTCTCCTCCCCGAAACGGCAGATTTGGCGTTACACTGATTGCAAGTGTTCCATTCGGAGGGGATTAGGTCCTCTCTCCGGCGGTATTGAATCAGACGCATGACAGCGTTCTCATCAAATGGCGCGCGGCCAGCGAGGTTCCGATCGAGAAATATCAGGGCGCCCTCTTTGACATGAGTACGACCGGCGAAATGCTCCGGATGCGCTGGACGGCGGAGTACGACACGCAGGGCGCGGCCGCTGCCGCGCTTGCGCTTCTCGCGGAAGTCACGCCGACGACGCCTTGCACCGGCACCGACGATGAGGGCGCGGTGAAGTGCTATAAAGTCGGTCGTGGCCGCGGCGGGAGCTGGCAGGGGATTTGAGTTGAATTCCTGGTAAGGAAGAGCGTTCTCCTTCGGCTGTGTCTTGACTGACATGCGTCATCATTGGGACGTTTCCGTCTCGAAATATTTAAATAGTCGACGTTTATTCCGATGAGTTCAGGAAGACGGATGGACTTCCTATTGGTTGACTTAAATGGTATGATATTGAGGTGATGTCAATAGTGGAACGTTTGAGGCTCATCACGATTAGCCTTCTACTGCTTTGCCCTGCCTTCGGCGGGGCCTTTGCCGCGCCTCTTTCGCAGGGCTTCACCTTCCAGGGCCGCCTGTATGATGCCGGCGGCGTCAATCCTCTTACTGAAACCGTGGATCTCACTCTGGCGATTTACTCGCCGGATGGGAGCTGTCTGCTCTACGAAGAAAAACAATCCGCGATCGATCTTTCGCCTACGGCCGGAATTTTTGCCGTTCAGGTAGGCTCCGCGACCGGCGACCCCAAGCGCTCTCCGGGCATTGATCCGGGACTCACGATGGCGCAGATTTTCAACAACGGTTCGGGCGCGATTCGCCTGGCGGGGACCCCCAACTGTGCGCCAGGTTACACGCCCTCGGCCGGTGATACCCGCCGCCTGCGTGTCACGGTGACGCCGCAGGCGGGCTTGCCGATCACGCTTTCGCCGGATCAGACGATTCTTGCGGCGCCTCAGGCTTCGGTCGCCGAAACGGTGCAGGGGCTGGGCCCCGACCAGCTGATTCAGGTGTCGGGCAATATCTCTCAGGGCAGCTTGGGGACCCTGACCGACGGTTCGGATGCTTCGTCGCTCCATACGCATGATTCGCTCTATATCCAGGCGGGCGGCACTTCCAACCAGAATCTCGGCTCCGGAATCACCTACACAAGCGGGATGTTCGGCATTGGCACCTCAGCGCCTACCGCCGATCTCGCCTTTGGCGGCAACTCCCCTCGCGAAATTCATTCTGAACGAAATACCACTCCGGGCGGCGCGGGAAACAGCCTCACCGTCGGCGCCGGTGGCGCTGCTTCGGGCAGCACCGATCGCAATGGTGGCTCACTCGTCCTTTCGTCCGGTACTTCGACGGGCGCTGGTGAATCTTCGATCGTCTTCCAAACGGCATCGGGCGGCGTTAGCGGTTCTGCCGATCACAGTGCGACCCCTAAGATGGTCATTACGGGAGACGGCCGGGTCGGGATCGGCACCGTGGCGCCCTCTGCCACCTTGGATGTCGCGGGCGACGCTAAGATCAATGGTGATCTTCAGGCCGGGAGTTTCTCCATCCAGGGGATCGGGACGGTCATCAATTCCTCCGGCGAATGGGTTGGCGTGGGTGGCGGTATTGGCTCGACAGGAGCGACCGGCGCTACGGGTGAGACTGGCGTCACGGGTGCGACGGGTGCTACCGGCGCCACTGGCCAGACCGGTGTTACGGGTGCGACGGGCGAAACCGGAGCGATCGGTACTACCGGTGCCACGGGTGAAACGGGCGTACAAGGTGTGACTGGTGCTACGGGCGAAACTGGTGCCCAAGGTTCACAAGGCTTCACGGGTGCAACGGGTGAGACTGGTGCCCAAGGCGCGCAAGGCGTGACTGGTGCTACGGGCGAAACTGGAGCGCAGGGTGTGCAAGGGTTCACCGGTGCTACGGGTGAAACTGGAGCGCAGGGTGTGCAAGGGTTCACCGGTGCTACGGGTGAAACTGGAGCGCAGGGCGCACAGGGTTTCACAGGCGCCACGGGTGAAACTGGTGCACAAGGCGCACAAGGTGTGACCGGTGCCACGGGTGAAACCGGCGCACAGGGTGCACAAGGCGTGACAGGCGCTACGGGTGAAACCGGCGCACAAGGTGCACAAGGCGTGACTGGCGCCACGGGTGAAACTGGTGCACAAGGCGCGCAAGGTGTGACAGGCGCTACGGGCGAAACCGGCGCGCAGGGCGCACAAGGTTTGACCGGTGCTACGGGCGAAACGGGTGCGCAGGGCGCTGCGGGTGTTACGGGTGCTACGGGTGAAACCGGCGCGCAGGGCGTGACTGGTGCCACGGGTGAAACCGGCGCGCAAGGCGCACAAGGCCTCACTGGTGCAACGGGTGAAACCGGTGCTCAAGGTTCACAAGGCGTGACGGGTGCAACGGGTGAAACCGGCGCGCAGGGCGTGCAAGGCTTCACTGGTGCGACTGGCGAAACCGGTGCCCAAGGTTCACAAGGCGTGACTGGCGCTACGGGCGAAACCGGTGCCCAGGGCGCGCAAGGCTTCACTGGTGCGACTGGCGAAACCGGTGCCCAAGGTTCACAAGGCGTGACGGGTGCTACAGGTGAAACCGGTGCCCAAGGCGCGCAAGGCGTGACGGGTGCTACGGGCGAAACAGGTGCCCAAGGTTTACAAGGCTTCACGGGTGCTACGGGTGAAACCGGTGCCCAAGGCGCACAAGGCTTCACTGGTGCGACAGGTGAAACTGGCGCTCAGGGCGTGCAAGGCTTCACTGGTGCGACTGGCGAAACCGGTGCCCAAGGTTCACAAGGCGTGACTGGC
>JAMPXZ010000148.1 GCA_023700925.1 Oligoflexia bacterium
ACGGCTCGAGCTCTAGCGGCAGCAGTCGGTTCCAGCTGTCCCAGGGGATGCCGCGGGCGGCGCGGTCGATCAGGACCGTGGATCGGTATCGCCCTTCGCGCGGGTAGGTCGCGTGCGTCCCGAGGGCGCTGAAGGCCAGCGGGCGCGCGCCGCCGGGCGTGTGCGCCTCGGTCCAGCCGAGCTCCGAGGCGCAGTGCCAGGAGCCGCCTTCGTGAGCGGCGTAATAGGCGGCCTTGAGCTCGTGGGTCAGCCGCGAGCTGTCGTGGCCGAACTCCACGAGCATCGCCATGCCTTCCCAGTCTCCTTCATGGTTACCGAGGCCGAGCGGCTTGGTGTCGTTGTAGGGGGAGTAGTACCAGTACTCGATGAGGACTCGATATTTTCCCGGGGGCGCCTGGCCCAGCAGGCCGCTCGGTGAGCCGACTCGCCAGAACAGCGGCGCGCGCTCAAGGATCGCCGCGGCGTTTCGCGGAAAGTCGGGAGGCGCGCCTTCGTAACGGAGGTAAAGCGCGTTCTGGAGTGAGGCCGTCCGGCGACCATTCCGTGGCCCGGGGAGGGGCTGCAAGGTGCTTCGCTTGAAATACTCCAGCGGGTCCATCGGGCCGAATCTTTCGTCAGGATGCCACCACAGGCGAGGCGCGTAGCGCTTGAGCGTCGCCTCGAGCTCGTTTCGCACTCTCTCCTGATACGGCGTAAGCGCGGGACTTGGGCCGCTCGGGGCGGGCTCCCGGCGATTCCACAGGATTTCGGGTTCCCGTAGCGCCCCGAGATAGGGGACGAGCACGGCCGGCGCTCGGGGCCCAAGGAGCGCCGGCTGAAGAGTCCCGACGAGAAGGGTCACCAGGCAAAGCAGGCCGAGCGTGAAGCAGGGCCTTCGGCAGATGTTTCGAAGACAACTACTACTCATCTCTCGCCTTAATTATTAGCGAAGAGGGCAGGGGGACGGTAGCGGGATCTATTGCCGGCTGTCGAAAACTTGTCCAACAATATCCGGCGTTAAACCACGTAATTCCGCGGTTTAGCTGTGATCCCGCTTTGAAAGTGGCTCCTAAAGGAATTTCGGGATTTCTTCGATAAGGGAAGAAAGGAGACCTGCGAGTGAAATCCTTTCAAGTAAGCTGGCTTGCCCTCTTATTGGCGGCAACAGCAGCACAGGCGCTGGATGGTACCCCTCAAGAGGCAGTAGAGCTAATGGACGAGGTGCAAGCGGCCTTGGGGCAACTCAGTCAAATCGGCCACTGTTTCAATGTTACAGCAGCCTATGACGGTGCACAGGACATTCTTGTGAGCGACTCGTTGGTTTCGAAACTTTCCTGTTCGAAGCTCTCGCCTCAGAACGTGCTGACGTTCGTATCAAAAGATGCATTTACTGAGGAGCGCCATATGCCGATCCGGAATTGGTCGAGTGGCGTGCTGGGACAATGCTGGTCGCTTGGGCTGTTCCAGCGCCAGCTATTCTATTTGGCCCGCTTCGGAGTGCCGGGCTCAAAGTCTGATCCTGAATATGTTCTGAACCTCGCACGGGGAACAAATGCGGATGCCTGTCAGGCGAAAAACGGATTTGTAGACGAGAATAACCAGACCTGTGTAGAGCCCGTGACCGAAAAGAAGGTCTTCAAAATTCCGGAAACCGTACTGAGCGGGCGCAATTATTATCGTGCCGTGGAACCAGGGAGCCTTATGGGCGCCCTTAGCTCGCATCGTGGGCGCAGCCTTAGGACGGAAATCGAGGCTCGGCAAAAGCGAAGCTTTTTCAGCCCGGGCAATCTGGGAATGCTTTTCAGTTCCCGCGAGCGCAGCGAGTCAGCCAATCTGGACACTATCGAAGCAATCAAGAAGGGACTGGACCAGGGCCGAATGCCGCTTATCGTGATTCGGGCGGCGACAAGTGCTCAGCACGTGGTTCTCATCAAGAGCATCGAAAAGGAAAAGCTAGGCGAGAATCGCTATCTCATGAAGCTCTATGATTCAAATCAGCCGTATCGAGATGCTGAGATGGTATATAGTGACGGGCAGTTTTACGCCCCGGATGTTATCGGGCTCTTCTTCCGAGACCGGATTCAAGCTCCCGTGGGAGTCTTCTTGAAGGATGAGGAGGAGATGGACGATATCCAGAAAGCCAACTACGATTACTACAGCAGTCTCTGTAAGAAGATCAAAGAGACGTCCGCCAGGCGCGGAGGTGGCCAATGAAGAAATTTTATGTGTGGTTTACGATTCTGCCGCTCGCTGTCTCGCTGTCTCACTCGCCCGTCCTGGGGCGGGAATCCGCTGCTCCGCTACGGAGAGCGGACGCCGAATCGCTCTATCTGCAAGGCGTCAAGGAGTTCGATGCTGGCTCTATAGCAAAGGCCGAAGCGCTGTTCTTAGAGGCCCTGCGGGAAGAACCGGGGCTAGAAAAGGCGCGCTTCCAGCTTGCGGCAGGCTATCACCTCGTAGGTAAGGAGGAGCTGGCGCTGCGGGAACTCAAAAAGATCAAGAGGGTTCCGGACGTTGTCAAGATGGTTCCACTCCTTAAAGGCGACGTACTGCTTAGTCTTCGGCGGTGGGAGGAGGCGCTGTCGGTTTGGAAGGCGCTTCCGGTTGAAAATCCCGATCTCAAGGCGATGCGTTTTCAAGGGATGGCCAAATCCTATGAAGGGCTCGGCAAGGGATCTGAAGCGGCTGATTCCTGGACTTCCTATATGGAACTGCAGGTGCGGCCCAGCAGTCAGCTGTTCCAGTACATCGCAGTAAATCGGGTGAAGGCAGGGGAAAGAGAGAAGGCTCTACGCTTTTGTGGTTCCGCATCTTATTTGAAGGCAAATCCCTCCTACGAGTCCCTGTGTAAAGCACACGTCTTTCACGCGGCTTTTGAGGCAGGAAAATCGCTGGACGACAAACGCGCCGCCCTCGCCGAAATCCAACAGGCTGTCAACAAAGACAAAAGGAACTTGGAGGCGGCCGATCTCCTCGAAAGGTGGAAGCGCGAGACTTAGTTGCGAGTGTGAGTTCCCCGCGGCCTGGGCCCGCTCACCGGCTCCGCCGTGAGCGGGTTCTCAGGCCAGAAGTGCCGAGGATAGCGGCGAGAAAGCATTGTCCGCAGCTCCTGATAGCCCCGTTCCCAGAAACCCGCGAGATCAGTCGTGACCTGAACGGCGCGGTGATTGGGAGCGAGAAGATGCAGGGTAATCGAAAGGCGCCCAGCCAGGATCGAAGGCCCGCGCGCCATTCCGAAGAAATCCTGCATCCGAGACTCGACCCACGGAGGTTGGCCGAGCTTGTACTGCACGCGCGCGCGCCGGCCGCTCGGGAGCGCGATGGACGACGGTACGAGCTCTTCGAGCCGTCCCAGGGCCTGGGGAGCCGCTGAGGCCAGTACCTGCTGCAGGAGCTCGTTCGGCCAGTTGATCGCCGCAAGCTCGGAGAGCGCGAATTTGCCTTGCAGGGGCGCGAGCAATAGCTCGGGAGAAACGGCGGTCACGCCGAAATCCGGAAAATGCGCGCGCAAAAGCTCTAGGCGCGCGACAGCGGCCTCGAGCGCCTCGGCCTCGGTCGCCTTGCCGAGCGCGGCGATCCCATCGGTCACGCTCCCGCGCGCGAAAGCTTCGGGATCCACCCCGAGCCCGTGCTTGAGCAGCACGCGGCTGGCGGCCGCGGTGTCCTGAGGTGCGCTTTGCTTTTCGTCGAGCATCAGCTCGTCATAGCGCAGGCCCGAGACCGAGACGACGCGTTTGCGTTCGGCATCCCAGCCGAGCTCTTCGGTTTCGCGAAGCGGCGAGGGCTCGACGTCAAAGAGCCACTCGGGCTCGATCGCGCAGAGCGAGCGGACTTTCACCTGCGAGCGCGCTTGTCCGAGGCCCTGCTGTTCCTGAATGTCGAGCGTGACGAAAAATTCGCTGCCCGCGACCGAGGGCCCTTCCTCAACCCGGCCCGAGCCGCCGGAGGAGAAGAGCAGATCTGATTCGGCCGAAATCCCTGCCTTTTTGCGCTTGCGCGCCACCCGATCGGGAAAGCCGGTGAGCACCGCGAAACGCAGCCGCTCCTGCGCGGATTTGCGCCCGCCGCTCACGTTTGTAGCGCAGCCCCCGTTCGGAGCTCCGCCCCCGCGCTCAAACGCCGAGAGCAGCTGCGTGCGCGCCCGGCGGGTCATCGGATCAGCTCCCGCCCCGCGCAGGCACTCGAGCGCATCCAGGCGATCCAAGGCTCCTTCGCCGATGAGCGCGGCCAAGGTCGCGGCGTCTTCGAGCACGCCCTGGCGCTCGGCTTCGATGAGAAGGCGCCCGAGGCGTGGATGCGCGGGAATGCGGGCCAGCCGCCGCCCGAGCGCGGTCAAAGTTGAGGCGGGGCCCGCGTCACTCAGTGCGCCCAGGCGATACAGCAGCGTCTGCGCGGCTTCGAGCGAGGCCGCAGCAGGTGCCTCAAACCAGGGGAAGCGGGAAAGATCCGCTACGCCGAGGGCCTTGAGCTCAAGCACGCTCTGCGCGAGATCCGCGCGCCGGATCTCGGGCGTCTCGAATGGCGCACGTGAAGCAAAGTCGCCCTGAGTGTAAAGCCTCAAGCAGCGCCCGGGTCCGGTGCGTCCGGCGCGGCCCGCGCGCTGGATCGCCGAAGCGCGGCTGATGGGGCGGGTGCGGAGCGCAGGCACGCCGGACCACCAAGAATAGCTCGCCTGGCGGTGCAGGCCGCTGTCGATGACGGTCGTGATCCCTTCGATCGTGAGCGAAGTCTCGGCGACGTTGGTCGAGAGAATGATCTTCTGCTTGCCGGTGATGGGCCGGATCGCGCGATCCTGCTCCTCACGCGTGAGCTCGCCGTGCAACGGCAGAACGAGCGCGCCGCGCGCCGCGAGGGCCGAGAGTGCGTCCGCGGCGCGGCGGATATCGGCCATCCCGGGGAGGAAAACCAGGAGGTCGCCGCCTTTTCCGAACGCCTTTTCCACCGCTTCGCGAACGGTGAGCTCAAGATGGCGGGCGGGGGGCGAGGGGAGGTGCTCGATCTCGACGGGATGAAGGCGCGATTCGACCCGAAGGACAGGGCAGTTGCCGAGATAAGTCGAAACCGCCTCGGTATCGAGCGTCGCGGACATGACCACGAGGCGAAGATCGGGGCGCTTAGTGCGCTGCAGCTCGCGCAGGTACCCGAGCGCGAGATCGCCTTGGAGGTGCCGCTCGTGAAACTCATCGAGCACGACCGCGGCCGTATTGCGCAGCTCCGGATCTCCGAGGAGCTTGCGCATGAGCATGCCTTCGGTGAGAAAACGCAGGCGCGTGGCCGGGCTCCCCACGCTCTCGAAGCGGAATTGATAACCGACGGTGCGGCCCGGCGTTTCGCCCATTTCTTCGGCCACGCGGCTTGCGGCGTACTTCGCGGCGAGGCGCCGGGGCTCGAGGACCAGGATCTCCTGCTCGGGCCGCCGAAAACGCGCCCCCAGGAGCGCCGGCGGCAGGCGCGTGGTTTTGCCCGTTCCCGGCGAGGCCTGGAGTACGAGGCAGGGCGTGGACTCCAGGGACTCAAGCGCCTGGGGGAGCAGGGCATCGATGGGAAGAAGCGGTTTTTGGATCATGAGCTCATCGTCGGTTCAATAGATCGTATGGAATGGAAGCGCGAGATGGCCTCCTGGTGAGACGTAGGCAGCGCTTCCATTGTGGAAGACGAGACCCTTGGCGCGTGGCTCTCGCTTTCGGAGCCAGGTCAGGCTCTTTTGAGTCTTATCCGAGGCGCCTTCCGTCTCATCGACGCAGATCGCCAGAATTGGGCCTGCATTGAAACGAATCAGGAACGGGACCTCGATTCCTCCACGCGTTCGGTAGTTCTCCAAAGTAAACTCTCCGCGGAACTGGTAGCTCAGCTGAGACCAAAGCTCCTGGAAGACGACTCTCCGCAGGCGGTGAAGCTCGGACTCTCCGACGCCAGGTATGGCGACACTCGCCAGACCCTGGTCTTCGACATAATAGGTGTCGCCGACGGGGCGGATGAGAAAGAGGCCCTCAAATGCGGCAAAAACCGCCTGAAGAGTGGGAATGGAGGTGTTTATTTTCCGGGCGAGACTCGCGAGATTGGTCCTTTCGCCCTGATGTCTGGCGAGCTCTCCGAAAAGCGCCTTGAGGCGTGGATAAGGAATCCGCGTTGAGTAGAGAAAGCGCAGGTCCCGGCTCAGGAGGGTTTCCAGGTGCGCGTTCAGAAGGTCCCGCCGGATGGCCGGACTTCTCTTGAAACAGATTCCCGGAAGTCCCCCTGTTTCCGCGAATTTCATGACATCCGACCGCTTGAAGCGGGAGCGCTTGCCGGCTTCCGCGAGGAGAGCCCGAGTTTCCTCCTCTATCGCCGACCGGAGGAAGCCGCTTGCCGGTCTCCGGTGGCTCTCCGAGAGCGTCATCGGCAGAAGTTCCAAGGCCACCGTTCTTCCGGTCAGCGATTCTCGAATCCCCTTCTTCGAAAGAAAGCGAACCGAGCCTGTCAGAATGTACTGCCCCGGCTTCTTCCTTTGATCGACGATCAGCTTGATACGATCGAAGAGCGGTCCAAACTTCTGGCACTCATCCACGGCCAGTGGCGCGGCCGGCGTTTCGATATCCGCCCAGTTCCCTTGTTCGAGCCTTCGCAGGAGCTGGTCGTCGTCCAAGGTGACGTATCGATCGACGAGCTGCCGAATCAGAGTGGTTTTGCCTACCTGTCTCATTCCGAGGAGTGAGACGGTCTTGGACCAAGTTAATGTCGTTCGGAGCGCAGTACTCAGATAGCGGCTTCGTTCGTGGGGCATGGTAACTAGATTACCACAACTCGGTAAAAAATAAACCGGCCATTTAGTTTTTACCGAGTTGTTCGAACAAGGCGAGGGCGTGCCCTATCTCAAATCCCGCTGAATGATGAGGATCGGGTTGGTGAGCTCCGGCCGCGACACCCAGTCGTAGCCCGTGATGAAGCTATATTCGTACTTGACCCGGATCCTGACGGTCCCGTCCTTGAATTCCGAGTACGCACTCCAGAGCTGCGAGGCGCTTTATTTCCTCAAACTCGACTGGATCAAGTTCTAATTTTTCCGCTTCAGATAGTAGCGACCCTTCGTCCGTGATCGAGCCACGAGCCGCGGATGAGCGCCGAGATCGAGTTCAGCAACCCGAGCGGTGATCTGCCCTCCCAGCGCCGCACGATATTCGCGTACGGTGATTCGCTCGCGATTTCGGAGAAGTTCCTCGAGAGCGCGGGTACGGAGCTCTCGCGAAAGGCGTGTTCTCTCTTTCCCAGCCATCTTGTTGAAGAGCGTCTCGCGCCCGAGATAGCCCCAGCGTCGGTAGTACTTGTGCGAGAGACTTGCGTCCTCGAGCATGAGCTTTCCCGCGAACTTCCTGAGGCCAATGAAAAAGAGCTCATTATCGGCCTTGGGAATTCCCGAAAGAACCAACGCGCTCCAGGCTCTCATGAGTCGGGGTTCGTCGCTTTTTTCCTTCGCATATTCGAGCAGCACGCCCAGGGCTCCCGGCCAGGGCTGCGCTAGGAGCGCGGCATGAACCTCCAGCGGATTGAGCGTGGACCAATGCAGGGTTAGATGAGCCACGAGCTGTTCGGCCAGCCTGGGGTCGAGGCGCGACCATTGACTCCAAAGCGCGAGCTGGGCCGGCGGCAGTGGGCCGCTGGTATTTTGCAGCTCACTGTAGCACCGGGCAAGCTCGTCTAAGGATGGTACTCGCGCGAGGCCCTTCATGGCTCAGGTCTCCTCGAGCAGATCATCGAGAAAATCGAGTGCTTCCTGCGTGCCGGGGATTCTCTTTTTTGTCAGAAGGTCGATCTGGGCCTCCACCATCGCGACGTTCGCACCCCGCTTGAGCAGCGCCTTGGCGTGACCCACGTCCTTTTGCCGATGGGCGAAGCATTTCATGATCAGCATGTCCTCTTTGCCGAGCGCCAGCGCCTTGAGCGAGCGTCCCGAAAACACTTCGATGAGTCGCTTCTCATAATCCGCGGGCAGCGTGTGGGCATAGGTGGAGAAATAGGGATTGAGCCAGTCCGGCGGAAGCCCCTGCTCCTCGGCGATCTTCTTGACGAGCGGATCGAGCGCATGGATTTCCATTCCCTTGGGAACGGCATCGATATCCGAAGTCGCGAGCGGAAAGCCGTGGGCCAGGATCATCGCTCCGCCGCCTCCCACAATGAGAGTGACCGGCTGGGTGAGCAGCTCATCAAGGCGGGAGAGCGCTTTTTTCATGATCTCGGAGGTGAGTAATTTCATTTTAACAAAATAACGAATCTCAGAAATATTCGCAATAAGTATAGAAATCGTTGAAATACAATAAGTTGACGATAGGTTGGCGTCGATATTCCTACTCGACTCGTAGCGCGTTGCCTGAATATTGCGTGGTTACAAATTTATCTGCCCTGGAAACAAATATCTTGACTCGTGTGGTCATAAGGGCTATTCCCTCGCACCGATGTCACCCGAGTTCAGCGTTTTTCACTATCAAAGCCCCCGGCGCCTGCTCCTGGACTTCCTGGCCCAGCGGCAGCGGCAGGAGCCCGCCTATTCGGCGCGAAGGTTCGCCTCGGACATCGGGATTTCACACACGCTCCTCCTCATGCTTCTGCAGGGCAAGCGCCCGCTTCGCATCAAGCACAGCGCGGCCCTGGCCGGCGCCATGGGCCTGAGCTCGCACGAGAGGCTCTTTCTTCAGGCGCTCATCCAGTTCGACTCGGCGACCGAGGCCGAGGACAAGGCGCTCTGCCAGCTCTGGCTGACGGAGATCCATCCGGCCGGGGAGTTCCGGATCCGCGAGCTCGATGAGTTTTCGGTCATCGCGCACTGGCTGCACACGGCGATCCTGGCGGCGAGCCGGATTCCCTCGCTGGATCTTTCGCCCGAGGCGCTGGAGAAGCGCTTTCGGAAATGGGGCAAGGGGATCACGGCGCTCGAGATCCGCTCGGCGATCGAGCGTCTCCTCGAGCTTGGCCTTCTGAAACGGGACGACTCCGGCCGCCTCGTCGCGACCCACGAGCGCGTCACGTGTCGGGACGATCTCGCCAACCGGGGCGCCCGCCTTTACCACAAGCAGGCCTCGGAGCTCGCCGCGCAGGCCATCGAGCTCGTGCCGCTCGAGCAGCGGGAGTTCCAGTCTTTTTCGATCGCCGTCAGTCGCGACAAGGTCCCGCTTGCCAAGGAGATGCTGCGTAAGTTCCGCGCGCAGCTCGCCAAGGCGATGAGCGAGACGCCGGGCGAGGAGATTTATCAGGTCAATTTGCAATTCTTTCAA
>JAMPXZ010000149.1 GCA_023700925.1 Oligoflexia bacterium
ATGAGCTTTAGCGGCGTGGTGCTGGCCGGGACCGCCGGAAGCTACGTCGGCTCCGCGATCAACTACTGGGTCTCGCTTTGGGTGGGGCTGCCGATTCTCAAGCGGTACGGGAAATACTTCTTACTGCCCGCCGAGAAGCTCGACATGGCCCAGCGCTGGGTCTGTCGCTACGGGGTTCCGGGAATTCTGGCCGCGAGGCTTCTCCCGGTCGTGCGGCACCTGATCTCGATCCCCGCCGGGATTCTGCGGATGCCGTTCGCGGCTTTCAGCGCGGCGACCATCGCCGGCTCGGCCTTCTGGTGCTGGGTGCTGGCGTGGTTCGGCCGGGAGGTCCTCGGTGATCACCCTGAGCTGCTGCAGACGCCCGAGGCGATGATGGCGGTGATCAAGGCCAAGCTCATCTGGTTCGTCGTGGCGGTCGTCCTTTTTGCCGGGCTTTACGGCATTGTGGTTGCGTTCAAGAATCGGGGGAAGTGCGAGACGTGAACCGCGGCAAGCTCCGGAGCGTATTTCAGCTTCTCTGCTGGGAGGGCGCCTTCGCGCTCGCCTTTGAAATCTGGGTCGGGCCGGTTTATCTCGGCGGCCTCGCCGGGGAGCTGGGCGTCAGCATCGGGCTGATGAGTCTTCTCGCGGCGGCGCCGTGGATCGGCTCGGTCGGCCAAGTGCTCGGGCTCTGGTTCCTCGAGCGGGTGCCTTCTTTGAAAGGGTACACCTTGCGTGTCGCGATCGCGGCCCGGTCGTTGTGGCTCATTCCGATGTTCCTGGCCGCGTTCTTCACCTTGCGGCAGCGCGGGTGGGGCGAGCCTTTCCCGGTCAATGCGTGGTTTGGCGTGACCGCGGTCGTCGCCTGCCTGTATGCGCTGCTCGCGACCTCGAGCGCGGCGGCCTGGCAGTCCTGGACGATGGGCCTCGTGCGGCCCGGGTTTCGCGGGAGGTTCTACGGCTTTCGGCAGCGGTTCGTGATGGGCGCGGTCGTCCTCGCGCATCTGGTCGCGTCCTACTGGGTCGGCTGGAGGCCGGGCGGTTACTACGCCGGCTTCGCGGCGCTCGCGCTTCTGACGGTCCTGGCGGCCACGGCCTCGACCGTGCTTCTGGCCCGCGTGCCGGATCTGCCGGTGACGCAGGCGCCGGGTTTCCTGCAGCAGCTCTCCGAGCCGCTCAAAAACCGCGCGTTCCTGCGGGTGCTGGTGTTCGGCGCGGCTTTTCATGGGGCGATCCTGGTGTCCGCCTCCTACTTTCCGTACTATCTCACCAAGGAGCTGAGCTTCCCGCTTCGGACCGTGGCGCTGTGGACGCTCGTCCTCAACGTCGGCGCGCTCCTGGCGGCCGGTGTTTGGGGCCGCCGGATCGATCGCACGCAGGCACCGGCGAAGGTGGCCTGGCTGACGGCCCTGTGGATGGCGCTCGCTCCGCTGCTGTACGCCTTCTCGGGTCGCCAGGCGGTGGCGGTGATCGGTCCTTTCGAATATTTCCTGAGCGGCGCGGCTTTTTCGGGTTACTCGCTCGCCTTGTCGAACATGCTCTTCAAGGTCGTCCCGAAAGAGCGGAACATGGCGTATTTCTCCGTCTTCACGGCCGGCTGCGGCCTGGCAGGCGCCATCGCTGCCGTGCTCGGTGGCCGGCTCGCCGTGTGGTTTGAGCCGGTCGGCGGCTTCCGGGCCCTGTGGTTCTTCGCCACGATCGCCCGTCTTTCGGCGCTGTGTTTTTTTCTCCGTCCGCTGCTTCCTGAACGGCCCGCGCGCCTGCGCGAAGCGCTTCGGCTCGGGTAGTCGTGGAATGCCGCGTGCAACCCGTGATCTCTCACGGAGGAATTTCACATGTCTTTCAAATTCAACACCGCGGGTACCTGCGCCATCGCTTTACTGGCCCTGTCGCTGGTTTCCTGCTCGACCTTCAAGAAGGTCACCGGCAGTGACGAGGAGTCCGGCGCGGAGATCCAGGCCTCTGGGCCGACGGTCCTGAATCCGCGGATCAGCCCCGAGACCATCGAGCTGACGGGCGAGCTTCAGCCGCGCCAGACACCTGAGGTGCTGGCCGAGGTGAAAGACTTCAGCGGCAAGGTGAATGATGTCCGGCTGCGCTTCGTGGACGTGCCGATCGAGGTGAAGATGAAGAAGGTAGGGGAATCGACCTGGCGAGCGTCGCTCTCCAACGAGCTCGTGAAGAAGCTCGCCGTCGGCGACCAGACCACGACGTATGAGGCGAATATTTACGCTCGCGATGACAAGGGCAAGGTGGCCGTGAGCAAAGAGCCGTTGAAGGTCGCCGTGAAAGCCCCGAGTTTCGGAAAGCGCGCGGGGTGAGCGCGATGGCGAAAACGAAACAGGCGCGGCGGTCCTGGGCCGTGGCGGCGGTAGTGGGAGCGCTACTCGTGGCACCCGCGCAGGCTCAGGAGCGGTCGAGTGGGGGAAGCGAGGACGCGTTCGTCGGCGCGCTCTTGGGCTACGGCTCCGCGAGCGATGACGTGGGCGGAGGGATCGGGTACGGGCTCCGCGGCGGTTATTACTTCCATGGCAACTGGGGAATGGGCGCCTTCCTGCAAGGCGTCGATCATGACGCGGGGATCACGGGGCTTTCGATCGGGCTCGAGGGATTGTATCGCCTCGACGAGGTGGCTCGCGGGCTTTCGGCGGGCGTCGATCTGGCGACCGTGAAGTTCTCGGGTTCGGCCTATGAGGGGGATTACAATCTCGGGTTTGGCGGGCGCGTCGTCTATGATCACCGCCTGCCAGGCGCCACACCGCTGAGCGTGGGGGCCGAAGTCGGCGTGCTCTTCACGAAACCGGAAGAAAGCATGCTGGGACTGGTGAACGTTCTCGGGACCGTGAAGTACTGGTTCTAGCGTGAAAGGTCGGAGCGAGAGGCTCCCTTCCCGCGGCTGACCGCGTACGGGAAGGGAGCTTCTGTTTCTCTGGTCAGGCGGTGCGGCGGGCGCGGCCCCCTTTGGCGGCGATCTGTTTGCGCTTCTGCGGGCTCATCGCGGCGAAGCCCCGCTTGCTCGTCGTAGTCGTGGTCGTCGACTTGGAACGGGTAGCCGAAGGACGGGCGCTGGCGCTCCGGGTCTTGCGGCTCGTGACGGGCCGGCGCTTCTCGGTGCTCATCATGGACCACTGGGACCGCTGATTCTTCCGACTTCCTGAACTCCTCACATTGCTCTTGGGCATGGGTAAATCCTCCTGAGCGGCTAAAGAGCAACTGTTGTACCAGCTCGCTCGCGTATCGCGCGGATCTCGGAGCGGGAAATGCGAAAATCATCACCGCGGACGCGATTACCGGCTTCGGCCGCGCGCGGAGCTTCGGCGCGGCCCCTCGCGCGGACCTCGCACGGACCTCGCGCGAGCGCGGGTTTTCCCGGGAAAAGCTCTTGCGAATTGAGCGGGAACTTGCAGGATGCACTACCTCTCGCGGGGCGCGGGGGCCGGAGTCGCCGGAGCGATGTGGATGAGAAAGCCCTCGTTTCTCACCGCCACGATCGAATCTCCGCGTTTCACCGGCATCTCGCTGCGGAAATCCCAGAGCTCGCCCCGAAAGAGCGCTTTGCCCGCTCTGCCGTCGGAGCTCACGGTTTCCACGTGTCCCTCGTAGCCGGCGAGTCCGCCGACGGCGCCGCCGCCGATCCGTTCGAGGGTTCGGCGCGACAGCAGCCGCATTCGGGCCGCCGCCCAGCCGATTAGCAGCACGCCCGAGCCGAGCCCGACGACGATCGGGATCCAGACGAGCAGGCTCACGCGGGTTCCGGAAAGAGAAGGGTCCACGAGCCAAAGCAGGCCGAGCGCGAACGAGGCGACCCCTCCGATGGCCAGAATTCCGTGGGAAACCACGAAAGGCTCGGCGAGCATCAGGAGAATGCCGAAGAGGACGAGGAGCAGTCCGCCGGTCTGGATCGGCAGCAGCTGGAAGGACATCAGGGCGATGAGCAGGCAGATCGCGCCCGTGACGCCGGCGACGGTGATGCCGGGGTTGGAAAGTTCGACGTAGATCAGGAGCACCCCGAGGGACATGAGGATCGCCGCGATGTTCGGATCGGCCAGAAGGCTGAGCAGCTTTTGCCCGAGAGTCATTTCGGTGCGGCGAATATCCGCCCCGGAGACCCGCAGCGT
This sequence comes from Oligoflexia bacterium, assembly GCA_023700925.1. Lineage (GTDB taxonomy): Bacteria > Bdellovibrionota > UBA1018 > UBA1018 > UBA1018 > JAMPXJ01. The sequence continues at coordinate 4,101 of JAMPXZ010000149.1, forward strand.
CCGCGAGCCGCCCTGGCCCATACGGACCGATTTGCCTTCGAGGCGCGCCAGAAGTTCCGTCCGGTCGGCCGCGAGCGCCTCGATGAGATTCTGCGCGAACGCCTCGCGCGCGCTCAGGCTGCGGCTGCGCGCGACCATCGCGTCAGCGAGGTCCCGGTTGCGGCCATGGACCTCGGCCAGCCCGCGGGCGAACGCGGCCGTGTCGTTGACGGCTTTTTCGCCGAGGGCGCCGGGGAGATCCTCTCCCTTGGGACCGACCGGATGCGCGGCGCCGATATTGGTTCCCGGAGCCATGGCCGCGAAATGCGAGGCGAGCATCAGCAGGGCGCCGGCCGAGGTGGCCGCAGCGCCGGCCGGGACCACGTGAACGACGACGGGCACCGCGGAGCGATCCATGGCCTGAGCCATGTCACGCACGCTCGCGAGCAGGCCCCCCGGAGTGTCGAGCTCCACGATCAGGGCCTCGGCCCCTTCGCGTTCCGCCAGCGCGATCGACGAACGCAGGAAGCCCGCGGTGGCGGGATTGATGCTTCCACGGATTTCCGCCACGCGCACCACCGGGGCAGCGTGTCCGAGTTGAGCGAGGAGAACCAGGAAAAGCGGGAAGAGGAGCCGCATAAGGGCAACATAGCTCGTTTTCGGGGACCGCGAAACTCTTTGTCGTTGAGCAGCGGGGGGGCGCGCCTTACAATGTTTTCACGTTATGAAACGGATTCTGATCATCGAGGACGATCCCGCGTTCCTGCAGCTGGTTTCGCAGCTGCTGTCGTCCTACTACGAGCCGTTGACGGCGGCCTCCGGCGCGGAGGGTCTGCGCCAGGCCCGGGAGTGCCGGCCCGATCTCGTGCTGGTGGACGTGAGGATGCCCGAGATCAACGGCTTTGAGGTCTGTCGGCGGTTGCGCGACATGCCCGAGACGCGCGATGTTCCCATCATCATGCTGACGGGCCAAACCGAGATGGAAAACCGGGTCAGGGGCCTGGAGCTCGGCGCGGACGACTACGTGCTCAAACCTTTTGATGCGTCCGAGCTTCTCGCCCGCATCAAGGCGCGCCTGCGCCGCGCGAAAAGCTATCGCCGGCCCTTCGAGTCCTTTCAGGTCGCGAATCTCATGGTCGACCCCAGGCGCGGCGAGGTCACCCTCGATGGCGAGCGGGTCGAGCTGACGCGGGCGGAGCTGCAGCTGCTGCAGTATTTTCTGGAGCGCCCGGACGAGCTCGTGAGCCGGGAGCAGCTGCTCGGGGACCTGTGGGCTTACACCGCGGTCTCCCGGACCGTGGATACGCATGTGGCCCGTTTACGGCAAAAGCTCAAGGGTTTCGACTGGGAGATCAGGACGGTCTTCGGAGCGGGGTATATCCTGAAAACGGGAGAAGACGACTGATGGCGCGCGTCCTGGTGATCGATGACGAGGAAGGCCTGAGGGAATCCATTCAGTTCGCGCTCGCGAGCCGCCACGAGGTCCAGGTGGCCGAGGGCGGGCGGACGGCGCTGGAGCTCATCCGCGGCGCGGAAGCCGGGCAGCGGCCGTTTGACGCGATTCTCTGCGATCTGATGATGCCGGAGCTGAGCGGTATGGCGCTGTTCGCGGTGCTGGAAAAAGAGAACCCCCGCGCGGCACAGCGGATGATCTTCATGTCCGGCGGAGCCGTGACCACGGAGTCGCGGCAGTTCCTCACGGGACTCGAGGAGGGAAGGGTGATTTCCAAGCCCTTCACGTTAAAGGACGTCCGGGCGGCGGTGGAGCGGAAGATCTCATTGGGCTGAAGCGTTTAGTGCGTTTTCGGCCGGGAAAGGGAGAGAAATGGAATTTCTGAAGAGATGGTTCAGGCGCGAGAAGACAGAAGCCCCCGAAGCGCCCATGGCGGCCAAGGCACCTCAGGCACCCAAGGCGCCCACGGCGCTTCCGGCGCGTCCACCGCGGATCCGGATGCTGCCGCTGCATGCGGTTTCCTTTCGGGTCACCGACCCGGCGGCGCTGGGGGAGGTTTCCGTTGCTAATATCTCTGCCGAGGGAATCGGGCTGGTGCCCAAACCGGGCAGCTGGCCGGCGCCGGGCGGCATTCTTGCCGGCGAGCTTCGCATCGGCGAAGGGCTCTCGGAGGTGAAGGCCGAGGTGCGGCATGCGAACGAGCGGCTGGTGGGCTGCCGGTTCGTCCAGATTCCCGAGGGGTTTCGCGACCGGGTCCTCCAGGCGTTTTTCACCGAGCTTTCGGCCCTGCGGATGGTGCGGGTGAATCCGGAGGTACTCCAGCGCGTTGACGACGGGGTGCCCAGTCTTTTCGTGGGGGACAACGGCTGTGAGCTCTATCTGGTCGAGGGCCCGGACGGCGTTCTGGTCCGCTTCACGATCTCATTCTTCGGCAACGTGCTCGAAGGCGGCGCGGACGGCAAGCTCCAGGGAGGCCAGCTCCAGGACGAGGACTCGGACGGTGAGCCGCGTTACAAGGGCTCCGCGATGCACGTCGCGACGGGCCCTGTCTCTGAAGATCTGCTCCTCACGGCGCGTAAGCTGCTCTCGAACGTCGAGGGACTTTCACCGGCGACCCGCGAAAAGTTGAACGCGCTGCTGACCCGTTCCTGAGTCCCGCGCGTCCCGGCGGGCCCCCGCGTCGTTGGTCGCGTGCATGTCTCTTGCAGATACCCGCGAAGAACTTTTTCGGGGGGCTGATCATGAACGCACTCGACCTGTTGAAAGCGGATCATCAGAAGATGAGGGATCTTTTCGTGGCGTTCCGCGAAAGCGCCGGGATTCCGGAGAAGAAGGAATTCTTCGAAAAGATCCGCCGAGAGGTGGAGATGCATGCCAACGTCGAGGAGACCGTCTTCTATCCTCTCTTCAACGATGACGAGGAGCTCGCCGAGCTCGTCGCCGAGGCGCTGGAGGACCATCAGGAGATGCGCGACATCATCGACGAGATCCTGGACGCCGAAGAGGACGAGGATTTCATCGACCTGATGGACGAGCTGATCGACACGATCGAGCGTCACGTCGAGGTCGAGGAGGACGAGCTCTTCCTCGAATTGGTGGAAAGCATGACTCCGACCGAGCTCGATGAGCTCGGGCGCCGGATCCTGGAGACCAAGGACGAGATCTCAGAGGCGGCTTGAGCGCCGGGTCACTGCGCGAGCTCGGCCTCGGGGCAGGGGCCCACGAACCCTTCGCTCTTGACCGGATTCACGAAGAACTCCTCGGATTGACCGGGGCCGACGTTCTCTCCGTCGATGAGCGCCACCGTCACGCGGTAGTTCCTGCCAGGCCGGAGCGAGCAGGCCAGCTCGCGCTGGAAGCCCGGTTTGCCTTCGCGATCCAGCGGGAACAGGTTGACGCCCGCGTTGAACTGTCCGCGGTTGGGGATCATCAGACGCCGGAGCGTGGTGGCCACGCGCAGATAATCGGAAAGCTCATCGAGCTTGACGACGACGACTCCCGGCTTGCGCGAGGCGTGGAACTTGAGCTCGAAGTTGCCCTGGTCCTCTTTCTGTTCGACCTTGAGCGAGGCCACTTCGAGGGTCAGATCCTGGCGGATCGACGGCTGGTCGAAGTCGGTCTCCTGGGCATAGCGCTGGGTGATGCGCTCGATCTCGGTGATCGCGCCGCCGCGAAGTTCGCGACCGCCGAAGGCGGCGGACTGCGCGTTGATCTGGAAGGACGTGTCCTGGTCCCCGAGATCGCGCAGCGCGAACATCGTCGTCTTGATCAGCTCGTAAGCGAAGATCTTGTCGGAGTACATTTCCCCGATCTTCTTGGCGAAGGCCTTCTGCCCGTCGGCGGTGGTGGCCTTCTCGGCCAGTCCGGAGAGCTCCAGCCACTGATCGCGGAACGAGCGGGCCCGGAAGAAGCGGGCGCCGAGATGCTGGTCGATGTCCCCGACGTCGCCGAGCCAGCCGAAAGCGTTGGCGAGCCAGCCGCCGGCGCCCGAGACCACGCGGCCACTCGTGCGGGTCCAGCTGCCCGGTGACCGCTCAAAGCCGTTTTCGAGATGTTCCCACATCTTCTCGGGCGAGACGTTCGCCAGGCGCAGGAGCTGCGCTTCGGTGAGACCGACGCGGAAGTAGAAGCTCGAGTACCCGTAACGCGTGGGCTGATAGTACTTCGCGCTCTCGGTCAGGGGGTCCGCCTCCGCGGCGAGGACCTCCGGTTCGTTGTTGGGGAGGTAGATCGGCACCTGTGGGAAGATCTTCGAGTTGCCGAAAAGCGACTCGACCATCTCCGAGTACCGGTTGAGCTCGACGCCGCTCGTGCTGTTGTCCTCGATACGGCCTTCGGCGATCAGGCCGATCGCGGCCGGGTCCTGCGAGTGCAGCTTCTTGAGGAAGTCGGTGCGGATCGAATACTGGATGGTCTCGCTGGACTTCCAGATGCCGACCCCGAGGGAGCGCTGGTAGGAGGCGTCCGTGCGGGCCTTGAAGACGCGGAACGTGCCATCGGGGAATTGGATCTTGGCGTCCTGGACCGTGTAGACGGAGTCACCGGTGTGCTTGAGGAAGTAGATCTTCATTCCGATCGAGCGCGAGCTTCGGGTGTCCTCGCTTTCGCGGCTGAAGGTCCGTTTGACCGGAGCGCTCTCCCCGTCGGCGGCGGTTTCCAGCGCCAGCTCGTCACAGGGGCCGAACTGGCCGAGCACCGCGCGTTCATAGGCCTCGACGGCGCGCTCGTCGTTGAGGTCGAACTCATAGCCGACCTCGAAGGAGTGTCCAAGCGCGCGGTCCGCCGTGAAGGTGAACGGGACGAGCGAGGTGCGCAGCCGGCCGTTGCGGGAGCCAAGGACCACGAAGCCCTCATAAAGCTCGAACCGGCTCGAGCTGTTGATGCCACCCGTCACTCCGCGCTCCGCGCGGCGGGAGATCTTCACGCGGGCCCGTTTCTCGCCGAGCTTCATCACGGCGATCCGGAACTCACCGCGGAGATACGCGCGGATCGAGGCGCTGATTCCGAGGTCGCTGAGCTTGGCGTGGGCCGACTCGACGGTCATTCCGAGAGAGGGTCCGACCTCGATGAAGCCGGAGCCGACGTAGGTCATGACCTCATTCTGGTCGAGGCGGGAGAGCCATTCGGCGCGCAGGGGCAGGCGCAGCGGGGCGGCGACCATGTTCCAGAGGCGGCCGTAGCG
>JAMPXZ010000150.1 GCA_023700925.1 Oligoflexia bacterium
TCCCACGTCATTAACCTCAAAAAGTCGGTCGCCAGGAAAAGCCATTTCCTCTTCGGCCCGAGGGCCACCGGCAAATCCTGGCTCATCAAGCATGAGCTGCCGGAGGCGCAGCTCTTCGACCTGCTCAACACCAATACCCACGACCGACTTCTCAGGCGCCCCTCCTCCCTGGCCGAGGAAATCCAAGGTGACCTCGTGGTGATCGACGAGATCCAAAAAGTCCCGCGCTTGTTGGATGAGGTTCACCGGTTGATCGAAGAGCGGGGCACTCGCTTCCTTCTCACCGGGAGCAGCGCGCGAAAGCTCAAGCACGGGGCTGCGAATCTGCTCGCAGGACGAGCGCGCAGCCTCCAGCTCTTTCCTTTGGTCAGCCAGGAGCTCACCGATTTCGATCTTCTGAAATACTGCCGCTACGGCGGCCTGCCGCTCATCTATCAGTCCGACGAGCCTTGGCGCGACCTGAAGGAGTACATTCATCTTTACATGAAGGAAGAGATCACCGCCGAAGCCGTCGTTCGGCGCGTGGATCATTACGCGCGCTTCCTCGACATCGTGGGACGCTCCTCGGGCGAGGAGCTGAATTATCAACAGGTCGCCAGCGATTCCGGCGTCCCGCCCCGCACGGTTGCGAACTTCGTCGAGGTACTCAAAGACACGCTGCTCGCGTTCGAACTCGAGCCGCTGCGAAAAACCAAGAAGCGCAAAGGCGTGTCTAAAAGCAAGCTGTTCCTTTTTGACGTCGGTGTCGCCAACTATCTCTCGGGCCGAAAAGAGCTACTGCCGCGATCCGAAGCCTTCGGCAAGGCCTTCGAGCACTTCCTCATCCAGGAGCTCCGCGCTTACCTGGGCTATCATCAAGTCGACGAACCGATGATGTACTGGAGAGCCGTGAGCGGTCAGTTCGAAGTCGACTGCGTCGTCGGGAACCAGGTCGCTATCGAGGTCAAGAGCACGGACCGGGTGCAGGAGAGAATGCTCACCGGCTTGCGAGCGCTCAAAGAGGAGAAGCTGATCAAAAATTTCTACCTGGTTTCTCAGGACCCCGAGCGCAGGGTCGTCGACGGGATCCAGCTTCTGCCCTATCAGGAGTTCTTGAAACGGCTCTGGCAGGGGGAGTTGATCAGCTCATAAGGCGGCCTACTCTGGTATTCTTGCCATTTCCCCGGAACCGCCGACATTTTGACGCCTAACAAAACAGACGCCTAACAAGGCAGGCCAATTCCTCCGATAAGCTGCCGTGAACCTTCTGATCGGACTCCTGATTACCACCCTCTCGGCCCCGGCCTTCGCGGCGCCGCCCGCGTCCGCCCTCGGCACGAGCTTCGAGCGCTATGCAGGAGGGCGGTTCGTCCCGCAGGCGATCACCGAACATCAGGGACTCCGCGTGAATCCCGAGTGCGCCCAGACACCGACGACCTGCCAGGCCCTCAAGACCCATGCCCGCGCTCTCCAGTCTCGTATCAAGCGCGATATCGCCGCGCATCCCGCCGACGCGTTTTGCGTGAAGGTGGGTGGCAGTGTGGTTCTGCTCCGAGATGCCGAAAAAGATCAACGCAACTTCTGCGAATTCCCCGACGGTTCGCTGATCGATAGCTGGCAGCTGCACGATGCCGGGAAGGAGGCGCCGTGAGGGCCGTACCCCAAGCCGCCCTTCTGCTCTTCGCGCTTCTCACCGCGCCTCTTGCACGCGCCGAGACGCTTTTCCCGCCCGTCCCCAAGGAATTCCGCATCTTCAAAGACAAGGTCGTGGAGCTCAAAAATCTTCCGCCCGTCAGAGACCAGGACGGAGTCAACGCGTGTGGAATTTTTTCGACCGCTTCGCTGCTCGAGTTCCACCGCTGCCGGGTGAAGCGCATTCCCTGCCGGAATACGAAAGTCGATGAGCGGATTTCCGCGCTTCAGCTGGCGAGCCTGGATGAAGCCGCCGGCAGCCCCGGTATTCACGAGAAGGTAGGGCCTCGAGAAATCCTCGAGACCATCGCGAAGAACAGGACACGCCTGGTGCCGGAAAAATGCGCGCCTTTCGACCAGCTCCTGGCGACGATCCGACTGGATGGCGAAGAGGTCAAGCTCGACCAGGTCCGCGGGATGAACGTCCTTCGTGATCTCTATCAGGACAGCCGCTCGAATCACTCCTGCGAAGCCTGTGTGCAAAAACTTCAGACCACCTTGGCGAACCAGTTCGGCGCCGTCGGCAAACAGCTCCAAGCAGACCTTCCCCGCCTCGCCGAGGCACTCCGCCAGGCTTCCTTCGAGGAGTTCGCCTACCGTTTGCTAATTCCCCCGCATTGCCTCGCCAAAGCCGAGCCGCCTCCCCCATTTGAGCGCCATTCGTATCCGGCAACCGTCAACGACAAAGCCGACAAGAAGGTTTTTCGGGACATACTTGTCGGAAACCTCAAGCGAGGACTGGCCTCGGAAGCCACGCTTTGCGTCCAGCCCGACAAAACCAAAGGATGCGGCCTGTCACACTCCGTCCTTGTCGTGGGCTCCCGTGAAATGTGCGGCCTCAAGGGCTGCCGCCTCTCCTTCAAAATCCAGAACAGCTGGGGCAAGACCTGGCAGGAAAAGAATGAGGACGGCTGGATCGACGGCGAATGGCTCCTGGACCGGATGATGATGGGATCCGTTGGCGCTCCCGGCACCCCTGACCGAGTCGCGATGAACTGGATCCGATAAAGGGGATCGCCGCGCCGCACCATGCAATCTCGCATGGACTCCGAACGGCCTTTGTCGTTATGTAGTCCCACGCACACAGGAGAATTCCATGGCAGCCAAAAAAACCATGTCGCGCACGAAAGACAAAGTCGGCGAGGTCATCAGCCAGGCCAAGGCCTCATTGAAGATCCTCGAGATGCTTGAAAAAGAGACCCTCGCCAAGGCCAAGGGCTTCGTGAAGAACCCGGCAAACGCCAAGCAGCTCACGAACGAGAAATTCCTCGGCGGCCTGAAAAAGATCGGCGTCGCCTCAGAGCGGGATATTCAGGCCCTGCGCGCGCGCGTCGAGCAGCTCGAAGCTGACGTCGCTCAGCTCAAGGCTCGCGCCTCAGGCGCGGCTGCTCTGATCAAAGAATGACATTATCGCCCTTATCGCTGCGCACGGGATAAACCGGCGCGCCCGGGCCGTCCTTCTGCAGGTTCGCGAAGAGCGTGTACTCGGGGAGCCACGCGAGGCGGATCGTATCGGTTTCGCCCGCGCGGTGCTTGGCCACGATGAGCTCGGCCACGCCGCGATCCTCGGTCTCTTTGTTATAGACCTCGTCGCGATAGATGAAACACACGATGTCGGCGTCCTGCTCGATGGCGCCGGACTCGCGCAGGTCCGAGAGCATCGGGCGCTTGTTGGGCCGGCTTTCGACGCCGCGGTTGAGCTGCGAGAGCGCGATGATCGGTACCTTCAGCTCCTTGGCGAGGTTCTTGAGATTCCGGCTGATCTCGGAGATCTCGCGCTCGCGCGAGCCGTCACCTTTGGACGCGGCCTTGGAGCCTTTCATGAGTTGCAGGTAGTCGACCACGATCAGATCCATGCGCTTCTCGTGCGACAGGAGTCGCCGGCAGCGCGACCGGATATCCATCACCGTGAGATCGCCCGAATCGTCGATGAAGATCTTGGATTTGGAGAGCTGATCGGCGGCCTTGGCGAGCCGGCTCCAGTCTTCCTGCGTGGTGATGCGACCGATCTTCAGGCGTTTCGAATCGATCCGGCTCATCATCGAGAGGAAGCGGAAGCCCAGCTCCTCCTTCGACATTTCGAGCGAGAAGATCGCGACCACCGACTTGCTCGTCGCCGCGATGTTCTGCGCGGCCGAGAGGAAGAGCGAGGTCTTGCCCATCGCGGGACGCGCGGCGAGGATCATGAGCTGCCCCGGACGCAGACCGCTCGTCAGCTTGTCAAAATCATGGAAACCCGTCGTAAGCCCGATGACATCCGACTTGCGCTGCCCCATCTCCTCGATGGTGTGGATGTTCTGGGTCAGGATCTCCTGCATGCTGGTGAAGGACTTGTTCTGCTTCTCGTCGGCGACGGTGAAGATCCGGCGCTCGGTCTCGTCCATGAAGGCTTCCATGTCCTCGACGCCGTCGAAGGCCACGGCTTGGATTTCACCTACCGTATCGATCACGCGCCGGAGCAGCGCCTTGTCGCGAACGATCTTCGCGTAATAGCTGACGTTGCCGACGGCAAAGCTGTCCTCGAACAGGCTCGTCAGCGTTACCGTCCCGCCCACGGCCTCGAAAGTGCCGCGGTCACGAAGAGCGGACGTAAGCGTCACCAGATCGAGCGGCTCGCCTCGCTCAGCCAGGGCCAGGAGCACTTCGAAGATCTTGAGATGGGAGTCGCGATAAAAATCCCGCGGCTCGAGCCCCAGCTCGAGCACGCGGTGGATCGCTTCGTTGTTCAGGAGGATCGCGCCCAGCACCGAGCGCTCGGCCTCGGTATTGTGTGGCGGTACCCGCCCGCCCGGCACCCCGTGCGCGGGTTTGGCAAAGGCGAAATCCTGGTTCCCACCGTCCCCCATGTTCATGCAAGAGCCCCCAACTTCTGCGCCTGGCAAGAGACCTGAAGACAAAAACGGCCTGGCGATCGGTTCCCCACGCGGGCGCGGGGATCGCCAGGCCGTCCACTCATCCCAATCCGATTATTCTTTGACGACCGTGACCTTCACCGTCGCTTCGATCTCGGGCTCGAGCTTCACGGTCACGGTGTGAACGCCGAGCGCCTTGATCGCATGCTCCAGGTGGATCATCGACTTCCTCACTTTGAAGCCGGCCTTCTGCATGAATTCCGCGATATCCGCGGTCGAAACCGAGCCGAACAGCTTATCGTGCTCGCCGACCTTGCGGCTGATCGTCGGAGCGAACTCGCCGATCTTGTTGGCCAGCTCCTGCGAAGTGGCGCGCTGGGCAGCGCGCTTCTTCTCAAGCGCCTTCTTCTGGTTCTCGATCATCTTGACGTTGCCTTCCTTCGCCGCCACGACAAGCTTGCGGGGCAGGAGGAAGTTACGGGCGTAACCGTCGGTGACATTCACCAGGTCGCCGATCCGGCCGAGATGTTCCACATTTTCACGCAAAATGACCAACATAAGACAAAGCTCCTTAATAGAAAGTTACGATTGCCTGAATTTCGAACGAAAGTCAAACCAGAGATCAAAGAACCCGAGGCCCAAAAGCAGCGGCATCATCACGAAAACCGCCAGCAGAAAGCCCAGCGACCGCAGCAGTCCCCGGACGTTCCAAGCCTCGAAAATGGCGCTCAAAATGCTCAGCCCCTGGATCGCATAGATCGCCATCAGAAAACGAAAAACATTCAGCCCGATCGCCGAGGCAACCTTCACCTCAATGAGGAGGAAGGCGCCACTCACGATGGTGGGCCAGACCAGCCAGTCGGGGACTTTCCAACGCTGAAAGAACAACGGATCCAGGCCCAGGCTCTGACGGATCCCGCCCGGATTCAGCCTGAGCGCGATCAACAGATTCGCCCAGATCATCATCAGAACGAGGATCGCGATCCCCGAGGGCAGCTCCAGAAGAACGCCGCGCTTGAGCTCCTCCGTGCGCTCGGCCAGCTCCTCTTTTGCGAGCTCCGGTCCCGAAGGAAGGGATTTCATGAGGAAATCCACCGACTGCGTCACCTGGCCTTTCACCAAAGCCCAAGGACTCTGCTTCTGACTCACGGAATAAACGAGCGTCGCGCTCGCGCCGGCAAGGAGGATCGCCACGAAGGCCACGACCGCGGACCTCTCAAGACTCATCCGCCGACGCAGAGCTTCGCCCAGGACCAGGGCGAGGACCACCGCGAAGATCAGGTAGAAGCCCAGGCTCGGCAAGCCGCCCAGGACTCCTACCAGAACACTGTTCGTCGCGACCGCCGCCCAGGCACGCCGCCTCCCTGACTGCGACTGCAAAGAAGCCAGCAGGAGCGGCAAAGGGGCGAAAATCGCGAAAAAAGCGCTCAGAAACAGGACCGCGCTGAACGCGAACGGAATCAGCCGGATCCAGAAAGGCGCCCGCCCCTGGGACTGTACGGGCTCAGGTGCCCATGGAAACATAGCCCACCAGGGCCAGGTTCCGGGCGCGCTTGACAGCCGACGTCAGCTTGCGCTGATGCTTGGCGCAGTTGCCCGAGATCCGGCGGGGCACGATCTTGCCGTGTTCGGTGACGAAGGACTGCATCATTCGAGAGTCCTTGTAATCCATGACGAAGTCCTGATCAGAGCAGAAGCGGCAGACCTTCTTGCGATGAAACCCACCGCGGCGGCCTCCCCGTTCATCGCCATCCTTGTCCATGCGCTCTTCGCGATGGTCATCGCGACGATCATCACGTCCGCGGCCTTCACCTTTGGTATTGATAATAGACATTTTATGACTCCTTACTCTGCGGACTCGGCGCTGGGTTCTTCGGCTTCAACTCTTTCGACACGGCGCTCGTCCGGGGCATAGCCCCGGCGCTCGGCCATACGCTCCTCGCGACGGGCCTCGCGCTCCTCTTCACGGCGCTTGGCGGCCGCCTGAATTTCGGCGCGGCGCTTGCGGAAGCCCTCGATGTCGAACTCCTTCTCCAGGTTCACGGTCAGGAAGCGAAGGACATGGTCATGGAGACGGAGATTGCGCTCGATCTCATGAACGATGTCCTGCTTGCCGGTGTACACGACGTACGTGTAGTGGCCGCGGGTTTCCTTGTGAATGGGATAAGCGAGCTTGCGACGGCCCCAGTCCTCGGTGAGGACGATCTCACCGCTGTAGCTGGAGATGATGCCCGCAATGCGCTCCTGAAGGGCCTTCAGGGCCTCGTCCGAAAGCTCCGAGCGGGTAATGAAAGTGGTTTCGTAACCGGGAAGCTTCGCTTCCGGCGTCGTATTAGCCATATTTTCTCCTTATGGTTAATGGGCTGCGGTCCGAAATCATGGCTGAACAGACCGTCCCAAAAGCCCGGACTCAAGGCCCGAGCAAGGTTCTGCGAACAACTGGAAGGGGACGTTTAACACACCCGAGCGTCGTTGCCTAACGGCTTTTATGTTTCCTGCTTCTTTCGCACTCCCAGCCACTGCACGACCCAGATGGCCGCTTCGTACATGAGAACGAGCGGGATACCCAAGAGGAGCATCGAGATGGCGTCCGGGGGAGCGAAGAGTGCCGCGACCACCGTGATTCCGATAATCGCCGAACGACGGTGGGTCCGCAGGGTCTGCGCATCGACCAGCCCCAGATAACCCAGCAGAATGATCAGAACCGGAAGCTCGAACGCCAGGCCGAAGAGCAGAAGCAGCTTCAGGCAGGTCCCATAATAGGAATCGATCGTCAGAAGCGGAACGTCCGATGGCGCGCCGTAGCTCACGAAGTACTTGAACCCGACCGGAAAGAGCACGAAGTACGCGAAGCAAGCCCCGCCGATGAAGAACAGGGTCGCCAGGGAGACAAAGGGAATGAACATCTTGCGCTCCCGGGGATAAAGACCCGGCGAGACAAAGCCCCAGAGCTCGTAGAAGAAATAGGGCGAAAGCAGGAAGAGCGCGGCGACCCCCGCGATCTTGAGGTGCGTCAGGAAATTTTCAAAAAGGCTCGTGAAATAAAGCTTTTGCTGCTCAGGAGGCAATGCGGCGAAGAGGGGCTGCCGCAGGATTTCCAAGAAAAACTCGGCCACGAAGTAGCAGGCCACGAAGCCCGCCATGAACACCCAGAGTGACCGGATGAGCCGGACGCGGAGCTCATCCAGATGCTCGAAAAAGCTCATATCCTTTAGGCCGACTGGCGCGGAATTTTGTTGAGCCATGAGGTGTTGGGGGTAATATTACAACCCATGCGCGCGAAGTCACACCCAATTCTTCTTGGTGCCCTCTTAGCCATCCTGATCATCGCCGGAGTGCTGTACCAGCAACGGCTGAAAAACGCCGGTCCTCCGACTGAGGAACCCTCACCTGTGCCGAGTCTCGTTACACCGAGCCCTGATGGCGTCTCGCCGTCGCCCGGTCCGAGCGCGAGCCCGCAAGTCCCGCCAAGCCCGCAACCCCAACCGAGCTCGCAGCCCAGCCCCGATCTCGCCGTCGATGCGAACGGCTTATCCAAAGCCACGATCATGCTCGAGACCTCCAAAGGGATTATCCGCTTCAAATTCTATCCGCAGGACGCCCCCAACACCGTCAACCGGATCATCGAGCTGGTTCAACAGGGTTTCTACAACGGCCTCACCTTCCACCGCGTCGTCCCCGGTTTCGTCGTTCAGGGCGGAGATCCGGTCGGCAACGGCACGGGCGGCAGCGGCCAGAAGCTCAAGGCGGAGTTCAACAACCGTCGCCACGTCGAAGGCGCGGTCGCCATGGCACGCGCCATGGACCCCGACTCGGCCGACTCTCAGTTCTACATCTCCCTCGGAACCCATCCGCACCTGGACCGCAGCTACACCGTTTTCGGCCAGGTCATCGAGGGAATGGACGTCGCCCGCAAGCTGGAAAAAGGCGACAAGATGATCTCCGTGCGCGTGGAGTGAGTCCGGGCGCTACTGCCAGTCCTTGCCGATCGTCTTGTTCGGCAGGATTCCCGCTTCCTGCAGCGCCTTGGCGGCGCGCGGGCTTCTCGTGCGAACCCAGAGCTCGTACATGCGCAGCAGGTCCTGCTCGGTCTTCGGCGTCGTCTTGTCGCTGACGTCAGCCAGCACCTCGACGAATCGGGCGAACTTCGCCGCGAGCTCCTCATAAACGGCGTGCAGGGCGTTTTCTTCGACGGTCCGGTTGGCGACCTGGTGATAGGCCGAGCCCCCGATGCCGATGTAGTAGTCCACGTCGACCAGCTTTCGATTGAGGCTTTCCTGGAAATAACCGGCGACATACAGCGAGACGTCGCCCACGTGGCGGAAGAGCGCGCTCTGCGCCTGAAGCTCCGGCGTCTCGAGCGCCTCCTTGAGCATCAGGGCGAGGGGTTCGTCTTTCATCGCGCCCTGCCCGTCCCGCGCGTACAGGTGGTCCGTGGTCATGAACTGATAAAGAAGATTGACGAGGTAGAACTCGGTCTCGGGCTGCGCCGACAGCTTCTGGCGGCCGAGCGCGGTGGACACGAGCTCACGAAAGTAATCCTGTGGCTGCGCGATCAGTGTCAGACTCGACTTCCCACCCA
>JAMPXZ010000151.1 GCA_023700925.1 Oligoflexia bacterium
AAAACGTTTAGTCCTGTAACGCCGCCTAAAAACTCCTGCATTTTCGCGGCATAGAGCGCCTTGTCGCATTGCGCCCGCGATGAGCGAACCGCCGGACCCTTACTAGCGTTCAGCCGCCTAAACTGAATCGCTGTACGGTCCGTATTGCGGCCCATCACCCCGCCCATGGCGTCAATTTCTTTAATTAACTGCCCTTTGGCCAAGCCGCCCATCGCCGGGTTGCAGGACATCAGGGCGACTCGCGAAGGGTCCAAGGTAAAAAGGGCGGTTCGGCAGCCCATTCGGGCGCTCGCATGCGCGGCCTCGCAGCCGGCGTGACCGCCGCCAATAATAATGACGTCCCATCGCATAGCCCGGCCTGATAACACCCGCCGTCAGGCCGGGTCAATTGGAGTCTCCAAATCAAAACCTAGCGGCAAAACGCTTATTAGGTACAATTAACCGTAGAGGAAAATTCTCATGAGCCGAATCAGCCTGCCGCTCGTTGCGGTCGTTCTTGCAGCTGTCCCCTTCGTACACGCCCAGGAAGCTTCGCTACCCGCTGACTCGGCGCAGGAATCCGCCGAACTTCGGAAAATTTGCGAAAAAACCCGCGATGCCCAACTTCTAAAGATCAAGGCTACGGATGAAAAACTTCGAGCCGAGATTACCGCGCTTCCCGAAAAGCTCAACTCTCCAGAACTCGATGCGGTTCATGCGCACCTGCCCAAACTGAGAGAAGCCAATACTAATGAACGCAGATCATGGATCACGGTGGATTTCCTCGGCTTGGGGCTGAATCCCCAGCAAGCGGCCCGGGCCGCCGAGATTTACCTGAAGTCGAAGGCGGACCAGAATCGCCCCAACTCCTGGCATCAACGCAAAATCCTTAACGAAGTCCTGGGCCGGGAGCTAACATCGATCGAAATCGAAGCACTTGAAAAAACTGCCAACAAGCAGGCTATTTCCGACGCCGAACTCCAGGCGCAAAAGTTCGAGGAAAAAGCGTTCGCTCTCTCGCGCGAATTTGGCGTGCTAATTAATAAGCTCGAATCCTCAAAGAAATGGGAAAATCAGGTAAAACGCCTGAGTAAGGAGAACATGTGGCTACACCTGAGCTTCGAACGTGTTCCCACAGGTTCCCGCTATGTTGAAGACATCTCCATCGTCGTTAAAGACTTTGATGATACCTTTTCAACCCACAGTTACCGGATTTCAAATCCCTCAAAGATTGAAACCGAGGATCTCGCCCGTGGGCATCGGGTGAAACTACCAGGAGAATGCTACAAGGCCCTGAACGCCAGCACGCCCCGATCTTCCGCGATCACCGAGTCCAAAACAAAAACCAGCGCGCCTCTGCCTGCCGCTAAGAGCGGAAGCAAACCTTCCGCAGATGACGCAACGGCAGGTGCGGCTAAATAACTGAAATGGGGCCCCCGAAAGGGGCTCCGCGTGTTTAATGGAGCGGGTGAAGGGGCTCGCCTTCCGCTCCCGCGCCTTCGCGGCGCGGGGCTGCAGGCCGGGCTCGGGGTCCGCCCGCAAGCGGGCTCCCGGACCCCTCCGCCTTTCTCGCCCCTTCTTAAAGTACAAAACGAGCCACTGGCTCGTTTTGTCTTCATATTGCTCCAATAAAAAAGGCCTCCCTCTCGGGAAGCCATTTTTATTGGAGCGGGTGAAGGGGCTCGAACCCTCGACCTCAAGCTTGGGAAGCTCGCGCTCTAGCCAACTGAGCTACACCCGCACCGAGCCACGACGTTAACGCAAACGAAACAGAGAGGCAAGCCGGGTTTAGCAGCTCGGGCACGACTCCGGCCCCGAGTCCAGCGGGCTGTCCTGAAGCGCCTCGACGGGTGCGGCGTCTGGTTTCTTGAGTACCTGGCCGACTCGGCTCAGATCGCGGTAGATCGTGATTCCCTTGCAGCCCAGGGAATAGGCCAGCCGATACGCCTTGCCCACGTCTTCCGAGGTGCTGTGCGCCGGAAGATTCACGGTCTTTGAAACCGCGCTATCCGAATGCCGCTGAAACACCGCCTGCATCCGCACATGCGCTTCGACCGGGACGCTCTGCGCCGGCGTCCAAGCGGGGCCAAGAATTTCACGGATTCGCTCATCGGAGATCCCGACGGGCGCGACGCCGCGCGCGAGAAAGAGCTTTTCGACGGCCGGATGGATCTCCACCAGGCGCTCCCCCGACAGAACATTCCGATAAAAGACTCCTGAGAAAATGGGCTCGATCCCGCTCGAGGCCCCGGCGATGATACTGATCGTCCCCGTTGGGGCGACGGTAGTCACCGTCGCGTTGCGAAGCGGCGGGAAACCCAGCTTCTCCCAAAGTGACCCCTTCCATGCGGGAAACGCCCCCCGCCGCGAGGCCAGCTCCGCTGACGCCGCGCGAGCTTCACGCTCGATGAAGCTCATGATCCGCTCCCCCGCTTCGAAGGATTCAGGCGCTCCGTAAGGAATCCTCAACATCAGGAGCAGATCGGCAAAGCCCATGACCCCGAGGCCGATCTTGCGATTGCGGAGGGTGACTCGGCGACTCCGCGCGACGGGATAAACATTCAAATCGATCACGTTATCGAGGAACCGGACTGCGGTAACCGTATCGCGAGCAAGCCTGTCCCAAAGGATCTCACCCTCAGCCACATACTCGCCCAGGTTCAATGAGCCGAGATTACAGGACTCAAAAGGAAGCAGCGGCTGCTCCCCGCAGGGATTGGTGCTGTCCATCTCGCCTTGCCGGGGCGTGGGATTCATCCGATTGATCCGATCCAAGAACACCAGCCCCGGGTCACCGCACTCCCAGGCCGCCCGAACAATCCGATCGAAGACCTCCCCGGCCACCACCTGCCGAACCGGCTCGCCGGTGGTCGGGTTTCTGAGCCAGTACTTGCCCTGCCGTTCGAGCGCCGTCATGAACTCGTCAGTGACCCCCACGGAAATGTTGAAATTAGGGATCGAGCGCTGATCCCGCTTGCAGTCGATGAACTCCAAAATGTCCGGATGGTCCGCGCGAAGGATCGCCATATTGGCGCCGCGACGGGCACCCCCCTGCTTGATCGTCTCGGTCGTGATGTCGAAGATCCGAAGAAACGAAACCGGACCCGAGGCTACTCCATGGGTGCTTCGAACGAGGCTTCCGCTCGGGCGCAGCTTGGAAAAAGAAAACCCCGTCCCGCCGCCCGACTGATGGATCTTAGCCGCATGCTTCAAGGTGTCGAAGATGCCATCCAGCGAGTCATCGATCGGAAGGACATAACAAGCGGCAAGTTGGCCTCCCGGGTGACCGGCATTCAAGAGGGTCGGCGTGTTGGGAAGGAACCGGCGGCTCGTCATCAGCTCGTTGAACCGGCGAGCCCAGGCGGAGCGATCGCGGCGTTCCACGGATGCTACGGCGCGGGCGACTCTGTGAAAAAGCTCCTCGGGCGACTCGATCGGGCTGCCCGCCTCGTCCTTTCGAAGGTAGCGCCTTTTGAGAACCACGCGTGCATTGGCGCTCAGTTGAAGCCGGGTCATCCTCACACGCGGCTGCAAAAACCATGAGCCGCGACGGCCGAACCGGGCGCCCTGTTAGAGAAGGTTCTGGATCGCCTCGACGGCGTTCCTCGTGTCCGGATCCGTTTCGAGCTCGCCTTCGACCTTCTTGCAGCCATGCATGATCGTCGAGTGATCCTTACCACCGAAGTACTGGCCGATTTCCTTGTAGCCAAGGCCCGTGTACTTGCGGATGAGGTACATGGCGATCTGGCGCGCGACCGAGATCGGACGGGCTCGTGTCGTACTCTTGAGGTCCTGCACCTTCAGGTGAAAATGCTTGGCCACCGCGTTCTGGATGTTTTCGATCGTAAAACTGGAGCCTTCCGCCGGAACCTGGGTCTTCAACTCCTGCTTGGCCATCTCCAAGGAGATTTCGGCGCCCGAAAGGGAGGCCTGGGCCTGAAGACGGATCAGGACGCCTTCGAGCTCCCGAACGTTGGTCTTGATGTAAGTGGCCAGGAACGTGGCGACGTCATCCGGAAGGTAAATATCATCGCGCTCGGCCTTGGCCCGCAGGATGGCGATACGGGTTTCGATCTCCGGCACGGTAATATCGGCGACCAGTCCCCACTCGAAACGAGTCCGGATTCGTTCCTCAAGGCCTTCGATCTCCTTGGGAGAGCGGTCACTCGTGAGGACGATCTGCCGCTTCGAGCTGTAGAGCGCGTTGAACGTGTGGAAGAACTCTTCCTCGCTCGCGGATTTGCCGGCGATGAACTGGATGTCATCGATCAGGATCATGTCGTAGCTGTCGCGGTACTTCGCGCGGAACTGGGCGTTCCGGCGGTGCTGCACCGACTCGATCAGCTCATTGACGAACTTCTCGGCCGAAAGATAGGCGACGCGCGAATTCGGCTTGTTGGCCAGGAGATGATTGCCGATGGCGTGCAGAAGATGCGTCTTGCCGAGGCCCGGCGGACTATAAATGAAGAGCGGATTGTATTGCCGGGCGGGCTGCTCGGCGACCGCGACCGCCGAGGCGTGAGCGAACTGATTGCTGGCGCCGACGACGTAGCTCTCGAAGGTATAGCGCGGATCCAGGCCATCGGTCGGGGAACGACTACCCGAAGAAAGCACGACCCCGGAAGAAACACCGGTCATCGGCGTGCTCTGCGCGGGCGGAGCCAGAAACGTGGTCGAAACGCCACGATCCGCGCCCTCAGACGGCTCTAGCGCAAACGGCGCCTGGGCATCGTCAGCGCGAGTGGACTCGGCGCCTTCCTTCACCACGAGCTGAAGCTCGCACGGCGTCCCCATGATCTGAGCAAATGCGGTTTCAATAGTCCTGCGATAATGATCGCGAACCCATTGAGCCGAAAAATCGTTCGGCGCCGCCAAGCGGATCTTCAGCACGTTCTCCTTGAGCTGACTATCCATCAGCTCCAGCGGCTGGATCCAGGCCTGCATCTGGTTCGGAACTATGCTTTGCTCAAGCAGGCGATATGCGGCTTTCCACATTTCAGGCCACTGTGTTGTGTCCACATTCAACGTAGTTCTCATAAAGAAGGGAAAGTGGATAACATGCGGGCTGGACCTTGACAACGGAGGCGGTCTCCTATAATTCCTCATGATCTCAACCAACTGATTTGAGTTGGCAAAAAGTTTCGGGGTAGTTTTATGAAAAGAACAATGCAGCCCAGCCGCACCAAGCGTCGCCGCAGACATGGCTTCCGCGCCCGCATGAAGACCGCCAACGGAAAAAAAGTCCTTGCTCGGCGTCGCGCCCGGGGACGTAAGCGCCTCACGGCCAAAGTCGCTGGCAAATAAGTCATACGAACAAAGCCACCAAGCCCCTATCGCTAGGCTTTAATCATCGACTCCACTTCCCGTGGCAGTACAGGCGTTTCTTTGACCAGAGCGAGGTGTTCCGCCTCCGCGAGTGCGTTATATTCCGCGTCAAGAACGACGTGGGCCACTTCCGGCTGGGCATCACGCTCAAATCCAGGGGCTCCTCCTTGGAGCGCAACAGGACCAAGCGGCGGATCCGTGAGGCCATGCGTTCACTCGCGGCCGAGCTGGGAAGCTATGACTATAATGTCGTCGTACCGGGCTCACGGAAGATGGCCTTCCCCTACCCCCAGCGGCTGGCGGA
The DNA here is from genome assembly GCA_023700925.1 of Oligoflexia bacterium. Taxonomy (GTDB): domain Bacteria; phylum Bdellovibrionota; class UBA1018; order UBA1018; family UBA1018; genus JAMPXJ01. The sequence continues at coordinate 5,609 of JAMPXZ010000151.1, forward strand.
GTGTTTGCGTAGGGATCTGAAGAATGCGCTCACCACGGCAACTCGCAAGTAAGCTGGCTACCCTGCTATTGGAGCTGGTTTTCGCAACCTACCGACTGGTCATCTCCCCAGTTCTGCACCTATTGGCGGGACCGGGTTACGGCTGCCGGTTTCAGCCTTCATGCAGCGAATACAGCCGCGAGGCCATTCGCCGGTTCGGACCGCTTCGCGGAAGTTACCTTTCGATCAAACGGATCCTGCGGTGCAATCCGTTCGGCGGGTCGGGACATGACCCGCTTCCTCAATAAAGCTTTGGAGTCATGTTTTTATTGTCCGGCTTATGATATCGGGGACCGAGGTTGAAAATGGATCGTAGAACGCTGCTTGCTATCACATTGTCTTTTGGAATCTTTCTCGCCTGGCAAAAATTTTACATCGAGCCCAGGCTTCCCGCCCCGGTCCAGCAGACTCAGCCGCAGCAAACGGCTCAGCAGCCGACCGAGCAAAAGACTCCGCCTACGATCGAAATGGGTTCACCCACGGTCGAGCGCCCCAAGGGCGTGGAAGCGAAACCTTCCGAGACGTTGACCCTCAAAGCCGGAACCGGTGAGGCACGCATCTCCGACGGAAACCGGTTCTTTACCGGCTGGCGCCTGGACACCTACCGCACCCAGCTCGCGGCCGACGCCGCGGCAGTTGATCTGCGCTCGGTCACGAATCAGGAAGGCGAGCTCGAGCTGGCCTTCGACGATCCGGCTTACGCATACCTGAACTCAGTGCAGGGTAACCTGAGCCAGACTGAAAGCGGGGTCCGCTGGAGCTACGAAGACCAGAACATCAAGCTCACGCGTGATTTCGCCAGCGCGGAGAATCAGCCGTGGGTTGATGTCCGCGTTTCGGTAGAGTTCAAGGCAAAGACCCCGAATTACGCCTTTCTTTCACTGGCGAACCATAAACTGGCCTCGGACCCTGAGGAGCAGGACCGCCAGGTCCTTTACTTCTCCAACGGCTCGATCGAACGGATCCTTGTCGGCGACGCTAAGCTCACGGACATCAAGACGCCCGTCAGGTACATCGGCGCGACCAGCCGCTATTTCCTCATGGCCGTCGTCGCCCAGGGAGACGCTCGCGGCCTGGTTCAACCCCTTGCCCCCGATTTGGCGCGCGCCAGCCTCGTCTATCCGGTCAGCGGCAACACGCTTTCCATCCCGGTTCGCGTCTACTTCGGACCGAAGATGCTCCATCTGCTCCGCAAGGTCGATCCCGCGCTCGACAACACCGTGGACCTCGGCTGGTTCACGATCTTTGCCTATCCCCTGCTGAACCTTCTGAACTGGTTCTACCAGTTCGTGAAGAACTACGGCGTCGCCATCATCCTGCTCACGCTGCTGCTCAAGATCGCCACCTATCCTCTGACCTACAAGAGCATGAAGAGCATGAAGGAGATGGCCAAGATCCAGCCGCAGCTTCAGAAACTCCGCGAAAAATACAAGGACGACCGCGAAGCCCTCAACCGCGAAATGATGACCATGATGAAGAGCCACGGGTACAACCCGATGGCCGGCTGCCTGCCCATCCTCATCCAGATGCCTATCTTCATCGCTTTGTATCGCGTGCTTTACAGCTCCATTGAGCTCTACCAGGCGCCGTTCGCGCTGTGGATCAAGGACCTTTCAGCGCATGATCCTTATTACATCACGCCTATCCTGCTCACGATCACGATGTACCTGCAGCAGAAGCTGACTCCCAATACGGCAACGGACCCCGTCCAGGCCAAAATGCTTCAGTTCATGCCGGTCATCTTCGGAGCAATGATGCTCAACCTGCCTTCAGGACTCACGGTCTACATGCTCGTCAACGCGCTGGCGAGCATCGTGCAGCAGATCATCCTGAACAAGAAATTCGATACGGGCCATGCCTCAACCGCACCCGCACGGGCGAGATAGGTCCGGGTACCTTTCAGAAGACACCATCGCCGCCATCACCACCGCGCTGGGTGGGCCGATCGCCATCGTCCGGATCTCCGGAGGGCGTGCTTTTGAGGCGCTCGAGACACTCTGTCCGACCGCCAAAAGATCGACCGAGGCCCGCAAGCTCCAACGCGCCCGGCTCCTCTCACGGGAAGGCGAGGAGCTGGATGACGCCCTCTCTGTCCGCTTCCCCGGCCCCGACAGCTACACCGGCGAGGACGTGGTGGAGCTCCATCTGCACGGCAGCGCCTTTGTCGCCAACCGCGTGCTCGAGAACCTTCAAGGGCTCGGCGTACGCCAGGCGCTTCCGGGCGAGTTCAGCTTCCGCGCGGTCTGCAACGGCAAGATGTCGCTCTCGCAGGCCGAGGCGGTTGCCGATCTGATCTCCGCTTCCAACGGTGGCGCGGTACAGCTCGCGCTCGAAAAGATGTCAGGCACGCAGAACCAGCTCCTCGCCGGGATCGCGGCGGGACTGCGCCGCCTCGCCGTCATGGGAGAGCTGGGGATCGACTTTGCCGATCAGGATGTCGAGGAGATCGCGCTTCCACGCCTGAAGCCGCAGCTCGAGCCTCTGCTCGATCACCTCACCGCGCTACACGCGAGCTATGACCGCGGCATCCGGATCCAGGAAGGGATCCGCGTCGCCTTCATCGGCCTACCCAACTCCGGCAAGTCGAGCTTCTTCAATGCCTTGCTCGGCGAGGACCGTTCGATCGTGTCCGAAATCGCGGGAACCACTCGCGACGTGATCCGTGAACGCCTGACCTTGCGTGGGACCACCCAAACGGTGACCCTGCGGCTCGAGGATACCGCCGGGCTTCGCGCCTCCGGCGATCAGATCGAAAAGCTGGGAATCGAGCGCTCGGAGCGCGCCGCCCGGGATGCGGATCTCCTTCTCTTCCTTGTCGACGTATCGGCGCCGCTGGATCCGGCCCTGGCTGAATGGCGCCGCCTTGGCGCACCTGCGGCAAAAACTCTGGGCATCCTGACCAAGTGCGATCTCCTGGAAAATGGCACGCCCGCGTTCCCGGCTCCCGACCCCTTCGGAATCACATCGTGGCTCCGTACCTCGGCGAAAACCGGAGCCGGAATTGCGGACGCGGTTCAAGCGATCACGGAACGCTGCTCACGTTGGACGCGTCGCGACCGGGGTGAAGTCCTGCTCACCCGCCTCGACCAGGTCCAAGCGGTCGCCGCCGCACTGGGGCACCTGCAGCGCGCCACCTCCGCGGCAGAGCTCGATCTTTTTGCCGCGGATCTCCGCCAGGCGCTTCACGCGCTGGCGCCGCTCATCGGCGAGACCCCCCCAGACGATATTTTGGGGCAAATCTTTTCCAACTTTTGTATAGGGAAATAAGCCGCTTCTTCAGGAGGATTTTATGACGACATCGGTTCAAAAAATCGCAGTGCTGGGCGCCGGCCAGATGGGCGGCGGAATCGCGCAGACCGCGTCAGCGGCCGGATTCAAGGTACTGCTCGCGGATCAGACGCGCGAGCAGGCGGAAAAGGGGAAAGCC